>CAZEHU010000127.1:0-7105 GCA_964511605.1 uncultured Myxococcales bacterium | reverse complement strand
GATCAGCGCTACCATGCCACCAGGGGCCTGGCGCGGGTGGCGACCCACAAGGTGCTGCGGCCCTCGGCGCGGGCCATGTCCCCCGAGGAGCTGAGCCTGCGCTTCGGCTCCCAGGCCACCCGCAGGTTGATCGATCGCACCTTGCTCGAGGTGGCCGGTGATCCGGAGCCCGCGGTGCGCGCGGCTGGCATCCGGGCCATCGGCAATCGCCCGCTCAAGGGCTCGAAGCGGCGCCTCGCTGCCCTCTTCAAGGCCGCCAACGATCCCGAGGTGGTGGTGCGTACCGAGGCGGTGCTGGGTCTGGGCATGAGTGGGATCGAGTCCGCGGGCCGGCCGCTGGTTCGTGCCCTGAAGGATCGGAGCCCACGGGTGCGAACGGCCGCGGCCGATGGCCTCACCTTTCTCCGGGTCCAGGAGAGCATCGAGCCTCTCATCGAGACCTTGCGCGACGAGGATCCCTTGCTCCGCCGCGTGGCGAGCGAGGCGTTGGTCCACCAGACCGGCGAGCGCTACGGCGAAGACTATGGCTTGTGGCGGGAGTGGCTGGCGCATCGCTGAGCGCCGGAGCCGCTGCGGGTTTGGAGGCGGTCGGATGCTACCTTCGCCAGCCCAGAGCAGGCTCCTCACCTCGGGCGCGTATGACGATCGTCCTTCCCACGGCGCCTCGCTGCGGCCTACATTGGGCCCGCCACGATCGACCCCACGGAGACTCCGATGATCCGCACCGTCACGCTCCTCTCTTCGCTCTGCCTCGCCGCCGCGCTGGTGGTCCTCATCCCCACCGACGCCAAGGCCTGTGATTGTATGCCGCCGAGCCTGACGGCGAGCGTGGAGGGCCACAGCGACGCCGCGCTCGTCCGCATTCGCGGCAAGGGCATCACCTTCGGATTCGACACCTACTACCGGGCGCAGGTGCTGCGCACGTTCAAGGGCTGCCTGGACAAGGGCGAAACGGTCCTGCTCAAGACCGCCTCCGATGGCGCCGCGTGCGGCGTCTACTTCCAGCCGAAGCAGAAGTACCTGGTGACGGCCTCCGGCGCCGGGAGCTTCTTCGGCCTGCCGATCCTCGAGACCTGGTCGTGCGACTACAACGTCCTGGCGTCACAGCTCACGGGGCTCCAGTGGCAGTGGCTGAGCCGGCGCCTCGTCTGCTGTGAACAGGGAGGCGTGCAGAGCTGCGAGTGCGCGGGGGGACAGCCCCAGGTGCAGTGCTTCGTCGATCCCTGCGAGATCACCGAGTGCGCCGACGCCAGCGAGTGCACGCCGAACTACTGCGGAGGCTGCTGGGCGGAGTTCACCGAGCCGGGGCTCGGCTACAGCGTCTGCAATCCGTGTCAGTCCGACGCGGACTGCGTCTGGGGCATGCAGGTCTGCGGCGCCGATGGCCAGTGCCACAGCACCTGCTTCGACGATGCGGACTGCGGGCCCGATGCCTGGTGCAGCCCCACCCAGGACGGCTCGAGCGTCTGCAAGCCCTTCATGGTGGAGGGGGACTGGTGTGGTGGCTTCACGCCGATCTGGGCCCAGAGCAAGTGCGCCCCCGGGCTGATCTGCACCGACGTGCCGCCCTTCATCGCCGACGCCCCTGGTGTCTGCCGCGTGCCTTGTAGCGAGGGCGGCGGCTGCCCCGAGGGGCAGTACTGCGGCTCCGGCGACGTCTGCCGGGACATGGGAGCCTGCTTCGAGCTCAGCGACTGCACCGCCGAGGGCAATGGCTGGAACGCCCTGGACTGCACCGGCTGGGCCACCTGTGAGGCCGAGGGAGCCATCGGCGGTGGCGAGTGCGCCTGGCACTGCGGCGATCCCGCCTGCCAGGACTACGCTGGGGTCTTCTTCGGCTACTGCGAGGCCATCGTCGGCCACGGCGTCGTCGACGGGAAGTGCACCTGGCTGAGCGGCTGCTCGGACATGGGCTACGACCTGTTCCCCACGATGGAGGCCTGCATGGCGGCTTGTGGCCCCTTCGGTGAGGTGGAGTAGGCCCCTCAGCCCCACGCACATCCGGCCCCTTTCCTCCCAACACACAGCACCCTCCCGAGCCATCGGGTGCCGCAGTCGGCGTGGCGCAAGCCGCGACGACCAGGCTCACGATGGCAGCCCTCACTGCCGGCGAAGCAGGGGCCGGATTGCGGGGGGCGCCGATCGCCCCAAGATCCGGCCCCTCCATCACTGGCGACCGTCTGGCCTCCTTGGTTGGTCGAGGGCGCTGCTGCCCGCGAGGCCGCGGCGGTCGTGGGGCTCGTCGCATCGCTTTCCTCCCAACGTCCCCGAGGGCGCCCCACCCCATGTCATGCCACCCGCCCCCTTTCTCGCTTTGCGAGCCTCGCCGGCGAAGCTCGGAGCGTCCGGGGAAACGCGGACACTGCTAGGGAGTCAGCACGCGCCGGGCGCAAACGAAGATGCGATAGCGCCCATCATCGAAGGGCACCTGCACGTCCCCGAAGAGGCCTCGGAGGGCGTCGGCGTAGCCCAGCGGCCGATTCGCCACGACCACGTAGCGGCCGCCTGGCGCGAGGCGGCGGGCCGCGGACTGGGCGAAGGCCGTAGCGAGGGTGGGGTCGGTGTGGCGGCCGCGGTGGAAGGGGGGGTTGGTGCAGATGAGGTCGTAGGGTCCCCGCGGAGCGCTGGCAACGTCGGCCAGGTGGGCGACGACTCTCTCCCCGAGGTCGAGGCGCTCGATGGTGCGCTCCGAGGAGCGGAAGCCGGCCGCGAAGGCGTCGACAAGATCGACCCGTAGGGCCGGCTCGTGGGCCGCCAGGGCACAACCGATGATCCCCGATCCGCTGCCGAGATCGAGCATCCGGCGGGCCTCGGGGAGGGCCTTGGTGGCCCCCTCGAGCCAGGCCAGGAGCCGCGCCGTGCCGTCGTCCAAGCGCCCCTGGGCAAAGCAGCCCGGCAGCGCGCTGACCTGGAGTCGCTGGGCCGCAAACTCGACCTCGAAGGCCGCGTCGGCCGGCTCGGGGCGCGATCCACGGGGGACCTCTCGATGCGCGACGATCACGCGACAGCGCCGCTTGGTTCGCAGCACGCTCGTCGGTCCGAGGCGATCCCCCGAGAGGCCCTGCACGCCCTTGATGCCCTCCCGCTTCGCCCCGGCGATCCACAGCTCTCCGCCCGGGCCCAGCAGGGAGGCCGCGACGTCGAGCCTCCACTCCAGCTCGACGCGGGAGCGAGGCAGGCGCAGGACGATGCGCGTCGGTCCCTCGTCCGTGAGGTCCCAGGGCGGCGCGAGGTCCACGGCGCGCCGGGGAGCAGGGTGGGAGAGGCTCTGCACATCGGGGGCGAGCCACCAGAGGGGGGCCGTCGAGGCGCCCTCGAGGCGCCGGACGATCGCGCCCAGGTCGCGCCCCCAGAAGAGCGTTGGCCTCGGCTCGCTGTCCGCCAGCGCCTCCCACAGGGTCTCGGCGACCGGATCGGACGGGCGCACCATCAGGGCGTCCCCCCCGCCGGCACGGGATGCCGCGCGCCAGGGCCCTCGGCACCAAGGGCCGGCAGCGTGATGCTGCGGCGGACGCGATGAGCGTCGAGCAGCGGCGCGGTGGTGGCCTCGAAGGCCGGGCGAGGACCCTCGGTCCGCCGGCGCGGCCGGAGCAGGGCCCGATCCGCCTGGGCCCAGGAGCCGTCCAGCGCGCGCCCGCGGGCGTGCCCAACCTCCGGCGCCAGGGTCGTGGCCAGCGGCCGGGGGGGCTCCCTGGACCCTCGATCGATGCTGGCGACCGCACGGGGCTTCGCTCCCGAGGGAGCCTCGGGCTGCTCCGGCGGGGGCAGGCTCCCTTTGTCGCGCCGGCAGGCGGGGATACGCTCGTGCTCGAGCCGCCAGAGGCTGTAGCGCGCGCTGTGATCCATATAGCTCAGCCGGCGCGAGAGCTGCCGCCATCGCGGCAACGAGCGAGTGCGCACCAGGACGAAGTCGAACCAGCAGGCCGCCTCGCCGCGGAGGAACTTGCGCGGATCCGCCCCGGGCCAAGGCACCTCCTTGCCTCGGCGCCACGTGGCATGGCGACCGTAGTAGGAGTGGAACGTCGAGAAAGCGAGGCCGCCGTTGAGGGCGAAGTGGTACCCATAGAGGTGCTCGTGGGCCTTGACCCGGACGGTCGCGTCGCTCGGATCGTCGATGAGGACAGCGAGCCTCGAGCCCTCCGGCAGAGCATCGACCATCTCGACCCAGCGGGGTCCCACCTCCTCCAAGTTGAAGCGCGCCACAGCCCGCGCCGCGTAGTGGCTGTGGGTGGCCGTGAGGACCACGAGCGCAAGGCTCATGCCGAGGGGGGCCCAACGGAGCCGGGGCATGCCGAGCCAGCCGAGTCCCACGACGAAGGCCGGCGCCACGGCCCGCGAGGCGATCGAGGCCTGCACCGCCGTATGCTCCGGGACGAGGAGATAGCAGAAGAAGAGCGCGACTCCGGCCGCCTCGAGCCCGTAGCGGGAGCGACCACGCCCCGGCAGCGTATCGGGCCGACGCGCCAGCAGGCCCACCACGACGAGCAGGCCGAGGGCGAGGAGGATCCAGTCGTCCCAGCGCCCGGACCAGCGAGCGAGCACGTACTCGCCGAGGCGGGTGAAGAGCTTGCCGGGGTGCTGGTAGTGGGGGGCCAGGGCGCTGCCTCCGAGGGCCGTCGGATCGGCCGGCGCGACGAATTGGCCCCAGGCCCACGGCAGGAAGAGGAGCAGCGAGGCCGCGAAGGGCGCCCCGAGCTCGACGGCGTGTCGCCAGGTCCGGGCCATCATCATCACGAAGGCCAGCGCCATCACCCCGAGCAGGAGGTACATATGCGCGTGCCCCAAGAAGGTGAGCATCGCCAGTGCGGTCACCAGCGCACCATTCGCCAGGATCGGCCGATCGAGGAAGCGATAGGCACGCGCGAGCGTGTAGAGGGCCAGGGGCATCGCCCCCAGGAAGCTGACGAAGCCCATCAGCGCGGAGCTGTTGAGCACACAGAGGAAGGAAGCCAGCGCCCAGCGACGATCGCGGCCCGCCGCCACCAGCAGGCGATCCGCCGACAGGGGCAGGAGCAGGGCGTAGAGGCTGAGGAGGATCTTGCCGGCGACCACGATGCCGGTCAGCGGCGAGAGCCACGCCCACAAGAAGAGGAACAGCCCATTGGGATCGAGCACATCTCCGGTCACGAAGGTGCGGCCGTACAGGCTCCCCTCCCCCGCGTTCGCGAGGACGGCGGCGTAGCTCATGTGGCCGCCGTAGTCCTGGAAGGGCAGGACGTCTCCGGCCCAGAAGGGCAAGATGCTCGCCACCGCGGAGATAGCGAAGAGCAGCGGATAGGCTGGCCCCTCGAGGGCGATGAGGCGCCGGAGACCGCGCCGACCTTCGAGGGGCGGCGGCGGCAGCGGAGGAGGCACGATGCCAGGGGCGGACAGGCCAGGGAGCATGGGCCGCGGGCACTACCAGAGGGCGCCGGAATCGGCCACCATGAGCCCGTGATCCTCGATGCCTCACGGGCCGCCCTGCTGCTCCCCGGGCTGGACGCCGCGGCGGCCGAGCGTGTGGTGGAGCTGGCGCTCCGCCGCAGGGGCTACGTGCGAGCCGAGGGATCGAAGCCGCCCCAGGGCTACCCCCTGGCGCTCGATGAGTGGTTGGCCCTCGGCTTCGAGGACGGCCTGGTCCGCTTCGAGGACGTGGACGCGGTCTTCCGTGTGGCCTGCTGGGCCAGCGCAGCCCTGCCCGATCAGCCCATCGGTGCGGTGCGCGGCTATCGCGGCCTCGGGCCCACCCTCAAGATCCTGACCGATGGCGCCCCTCGCTTCCGCGACGGGCACGACGCCGATCTCGAGGTCCCCCATCCGGTCCCCGGCGCGCTCCCTCGGGGCGTGGAGCTGGGCGAGCTGCCCGGGCGCGCCGACGCGATCCCACCGAGCGCCTTCGCCCCCTGGGACAGCGGCACGCGCACCGCGATCTGGGTCCTGGGCTCCTCCCGATTGGCGCCGTAGACGGTCGGCCCCTCCCGGCTGCCCTCCCGAGAGCTCAGCGGTCGGCGCCGAAGACCCGCTCGAAGATCGTGCCGACGTGGCGCGTATGGGCGGAGAGGTCAAAGCAGGCCCGCACGCCCTGTTCGCCGAGCTCTCCGAGGACCTCGGGATCCCCGAGGAGGAGCGTCAGGAAGTCCTCCCCCTCCTCCCAGACCCTCATGGCATGGCGCTGGACGAGGCCGTAGGCCGCCTGCCGCTCGAGGCCCGCCTCCACGAGGGCCAGCAGTACCCCCTGGCTGAAGACCAGACCACGGGTGCGCTCGAGGTTGGTCTTCATGTTCTCGGGGTAGACCACGAGCCCCTCGACCACGGAGCTGAACCGATGGAGCATGAAGTCGAGGGTGATGGTGGCGCCGGGCGCGATCACCCGCTCCACCGAGGAGTGGCTGATGTCGCGCTCATGCCACAGGGCCACGTTCTCGAGCGCAGCTCCCGCATGGCTGCGCACCAGGCGCGCGAGGCCGGTGACGTTCTCGCTGAGCACCGGGTTCCGCTTGTGGGGCATGGCGCTCGACCCCTTCTGGCCCTTGGAGAAGCGCTCCTCGGCCTCGAGCACCTCGGTCCGCTGCCAGTGCCTCACCTGGACGGCGAAGCGCTCGATGGAGGCCGCCACGACCGCCAGGGTGGAGAAGTAGGCGGCGTGGCGATCCCGCTGCACCACCTGCGTGCTCACGGGCTCCGGCTCGAGGCCGAGCTTCACCATCACCCGCTCCTCGAACTCCGGGGGCGTCTGCGCGAAGGTGCCCACGGCGCCGGAGAGCTTACCGACGGCGATCTCGCGCCGGGCCCCCACGAGGCGAGCCTTCGCGCGCTTCATCTCCTCGTGCCAGAGGGCCATGACCAGTCCAAAGGTCACCGGCTCGGCGTGGATGCCATGGCTGCGGCCGATCATAGGCGTCGAGCGATGCTCGAGGGCCCGAACCCGGGTGGCAGCCAGGAGGCGCTCGACCCCCTCGAGGAGAAGGTCGGTCGCGTCGCGGAGCTGCAGCGCGAGGGCCGTGTCGAGCACATCGGAGCTGGTCAGACCCTTGTGCACGAAGCGACTCGGGGCCCCCACCTGCTCCTCGATGTGGGTCAAGAAAGCGATGACGTCGTGGCGCGTGACCCGCTCGATCTCGTCGAT
>CAZEHU010000126.1:2745-7165 GCA_964511605.1 uncultured Myxococcales bacterium | reverse complement strand
GATCTTGGGATCCCCCGCGGCCGGCGTCGCGAGCGTCGCGATCCCATCGGTGGCGGCGCCGTCCGTCAGGGTCCCGACCTCCGCCGGCCCCGGCTCGTCGGCCCCACAGCCCCCGAGCATCGTCCCGAGCACGAGGAGCGCCGAGGCACACCATCCCGCTACGACCCCGGGGGTACCCCGGCCGATCCCACGATCCAACGTCCCTCTCATGGTGCCCCCCCATACAGATCGACCTCCCTTCAGGGAGGCCTCGTTCGGCTCTACCCAGCACGGGAGCCGGCACGTCTCGAGATCGGCCGGCACCCCACGCTGACGATCCCAGGGTAGCGCTCCTCGGGCTCATCGCAACCTGGCGATCGCTTCGGCCGCTCCGAGCCTTGTTACCCGCAGGCGTGCAGCCCGCCCTCAGGCCGGCGACCCGCGACGGACGGTTACAGTGCGAGCGCCTCAGACAGCGTCCGGCAGGTTGGTCCTGGTCGCCGGCATCCCGTACATTCGAGGCGCAATTGCCCCGGAGCTCCCGGAGCGCCTCGTGCGCGCCTGCCTGGGAGGCTTCGGTCGTCGCTCGGCCGGGCGACAACGTGAGTAGAGGGACACATCAGGGGGTAGTCATGAGGAACGCCATGCGTATCGGGCTCCACGCGCCCACGCGCGCCTTCGCCATCCTGCTCGCCGCGGGCCTCGCGCTCGCGGCTTGCGACCAGGATCCGTCGGCCAGCTCGCTGTCGAGCGACCCGGCCAGCGATCCCGTCTCGCTCGATCATCCCGGCGACAGCCTCGCCCAGGGGGCCCCCGAGGACGGAGACCTGCCCTCGATCGCCCTGCCGGAAGATCTCGAGGCCCGCGACGCGGTGGTCCACCTCGGCGTCTTCGGCGCCAGCCACGATGGGCGCTTCTTCGCCGATCACCCGGCCACCGTGAACCTCGGTGTGCGTGTCGGCGACGAGCTCGGCGCCGACGTCGCCATCGTCGGTCTGGTCAAGACCGACGCGGACAACCCCGCTCAGACCCCGACCGGACCGGGCTCGACGTGCGCCCTCGGCACCTTCGATCTCGAGACCCCGCGCGCTGGGGTGGAGCCCGGGCAGGTGTTGAGCCTCTCGGGGACCTTCGTCGTCCCCTCCGACTGCGTGCTCGACCCCGAGCAGACGCTCCGTCCCTGGGTCTGGCTCGTGAACTACGACGAGATCGCCGCCGAGGGCCTCCTCGAGGATACGACGGTCTGCACCGGCGATAGCTGCGAAGGCGCCCCCAGCCACGAGCAGGTCTTCGTCGAGGACGGCGAGGATCTCCCGAACCGCCTCGAGGACGCCAACATGGTGGTCTTCGACGAGGCCCACCTCCTGAGCCCCCGCAACCAGATCTGCCGGACCGCCGAGGGCGAGGCGGGATGCGTCCTGGAGCTCCGGGTCGATCCCTCCCCGGGCCTGGACGTCGCGATGGACCGCGTCGAGAACGTCTCCTCGGTGGCGGTCAATTGGAGCCTGCTCGAGCAGCCCGAGGACGCCGAGGCGTGGGTCGCCCCTCTCTTCGCGGTCTCGACGAACGTGACCCTGTACGGCACGGCGCCCAACGAGCTCACGATCGATCCGGTCACCGGCGCGGTCGACATGGATCCCACCACGGAGCTGCCGGCGCCCCTGGACATCAGCTACTCGCTCTGCCCCACCGAGCTCGGCGACGCGTGTGAGGGCGCCGCGTGGCAGGCCCTGGACGTCGAGGGCGCGAGCCCGACCGGTGAGATGCAGAATGCCGCCGCCGCGACCGTCGAGGAGCTGGCCGCCCACAGCGCCCGCACCTTGATGCACAACCTATACCCGAGCGCGGCGGCCCTCGATGCGATCTCGCCTGGCGGCTCCTGGGCCGAAGAGACCCACTTCACCCTGCGGGCCTGCGCCGAGACCCACGCCGGCTTCGACGAGATGGGCCTCGATGTGGACGCCACCGCCAACAACTGCACCCTCACCGATCTCGTCGTGGTGGCGCCGCCGGAGGACTACTCCGACTCGCTGAACAAGGTGTGGGGCGGACGCTCCGACAAGACCGGCGGCGGCTGGCTCATCAAGCTCGACTTCACGACCGGCCACTTCGATACGATCGACATCTCGGGCCTCCACACCGACACGTGGCTCAAGACCGTGCTCACCGCGCTCGGCGACGTCGTCAACATCAAGGTCATCGACATCGTCTTCGACGGCGACGCCTTCGTGGCGATCCTCCACAGCGGCCTGAACTACCACTTCATCTTCCTCGATAAGACCTACGCGACCTACTACAACCGCCTGGACACCTATCAGGATCCCAACGTGGGCAAGGGCAAGGCGTGCGGCGGCAATGCCGACTGCGACAGCCCGAACTTCCCGATCTGCACCAACTACAACTCCTTCGGGGTGGGCAAGTGCGGCCGGCCCTGCTCGGATCCCTCGATCTGCCGCTACGGCGAGTCCTGCGTCGGCGGGGAGTGCCAGTTCGTGGGACCGGCGCACCTGACCTACAACTGGGAGCACATCGTCGAAAAGGAGTGGTCGAAGTCCTTCTGCCAGACGGTCTTCTGCATCTGGCTCGTCATCATCGTGGTCTGCGTGGACTTCTGCTACGGCGGCTCGGCCGGCTACGGCTACGGTGTGCGGATCTCCGCCGCCCACCTCTGCGGCGAGGACCAGAAGGATGACGTCTGCGTCGAGGGCAAGTGCTACATCGGCGCCAAGTACTGCTCACCGGAGGACCCGGCGAGCTGCGGTACATGCGGGTCCAACGCGGAGTGTCAGTGTGATGCGGCCAATACCAAGCTGCCGCCTATCGACATCAGCGCCGGGCCCTACGGGAACCTGAAGGCGCCTCTGAGGCGGATGGGCTACCTCGAGGGCACCATGTACGGCATCGGCTCGATCTTCCTGGAGATCAGCGCCTACGCCTTCGCCCTCATCGCCAAGGCCGGCATCACGGCCCACCTCGACCTCATCAAGGTCAAGGCGCCGAAGTTCACCGGCGAGCTGATCTGGGCCACCCAGGCCCTCGGTGAGTTCCTCGCGTATCGGATCATGGTGGGGCTGAAGATCACCGTCGAGCTCAACTTCCTGTCGGGCTACATCATCGCCTGGGCGAAGCTGCTCTTGCCCTACTTCTGCTGGAAGACCATCACGATCCCGTGGCTCTGCTGCTCGAAGTGGAGCTGCAGCTTCTGCTCGAAGCAGATCAAGATCCCGTGGCTGTGCTTCAAGTGGGAGGAGATCTGGCGGGCGACGCTCGCGGAGTGGGCGGGCATCTATACCGAGCCCACCCTCTGGCAGCAGAACCTCATCGACGAGTCGGTCGTCATCACCCCGCCGGGCGGCGAGTAGGCCCGAGGCCGCGAGCCCCCCACGGGACCACCTATGAGCGCTGCCGCGTGGCTGCGCGAGAACGCGCTGCTCGCGCTGGCGGGGGTGGCCGTGCTCGGTGTCGGAGGCTGGCTCGCCCTGCGGGGCGAGGCCGGCCCCGAGGCACCGGCCACCGGCCCGGCACCGGGGCGGAGCGCCAAGGAGGGGGCAGCGGCCGATCGGCCCAGGATTCAGAGCGCCCCGCGCGTCCTCCGCTGCGACTTCGAGGCCGGCGACGCCCTGGCCTGGCGGATCTCGATGAACGCTGCGACGGCCATCGACATCGAGGCGATGGAGCTGCCGGGCGACGGACGGGCACCCGGCGAGCAGCGCTACGAGGTCCGGCACACCTCCAAGCTCGACTGGCGGGTGCTCGGGGGTGGTCCCAAGCTCGGCTGGGAGATCGCGGGCTGGTTCACCGATCAGGCGGCCACCCTCAACAACCAGCCGGCCGAGCCCCCTGGGCAGGGAGCCGACCTGCCCTTCCTGATGCGGGTGGACGCCCTCTGCCAGATCCGGGGCATGGCGTTCCGCGATACCGTCGACGACAACGGCCGCAACACCGTGAAGAACCTCGTCCTCGCCTCCGAGCTCGTGCTCCCGGAGCGCAAGGAGGCCAACGCCTGGACCGTGCACCAGCTCGACGATACGGGCTTCTTCGATGCGGACTACGAGGTGAAGGGGCCGGGCCTCCACCGGGACTCGGCGCTGATGCCGGTCGACATGCCGCTGCGCGTCGAGCGCAAGCGGACCCACTACACGAGCGCCAGGCCGGTGGCGCCCGGGCTCGAGGCCGACGTGGAGATCCTCCGCAGCGAGGACGTCTTCGACCTCCACCCGGGGGGCCGATGGGTGGAGAAGGCCAAGCTCCACCACCAGCTCCGCTACCTCGTCCTGGGCCGAGAGGTGGCCCGCAAGAAGGTGGACCTGCACCTCGAGGCCACGGGGCCGAGGGATGGGGAGACGTGGGCTCGGGGGCTCGATCGCAGCCGCTACACCTGGTCGGATCGCAAGCAGCTCGAGGTGGGGGGGGCGGCGATGCCCAAGAAGCCCTACAGCAG
>CAZEHU010000126.1:0-2735 GCA_964511605.1 uncultured Myxococcales bacterium | reverse complement strand
TGCCCGTGGCGAACGTGCCGGACACCCCGGGCCTCGAGGAGCGCTCCCTCGCTTCGATCCTCTACGAGGTGCGCCAGCTCGTGGCTGCCGGGGATGGCCGCTCGATCCGCTACGCCCAGATCCTGATGGTGCAGTACCTCAGGCGCGTACCGAGCGCTGCGAGGGACCTGATGGACATCATCAAGTCCGACAAGCTGGCCCGTACCGAGAAGGCCCATGCGTTCTACGCCCTCGAGGCTGCGGGCACCGAGGAGGCGAAGGGCGTGCTGCTCGGCGCCCTCGACGATCTGGAGCTGGACTACGGCGATCGCACGCGGGCCGCCGTGGCCCTCGCCGATGTGGCGAATCCCACCGACGAGGTGGTGCAGGCCCTGGCCTCCGCGAGCCAGTGGCAGGCCGGTGATGAGAAGGACGACGGGCTCGCGGACTTCCAGAACACGGCGCTCCTCGCCCTCGGCAAGATGGTCAGCTCCACCGCGGAGGCCCACCCCGCCCTGTCGGAGGCCGCCAAGACCGAGATCCTGGGCAAGCTCGCTCAAGCCGACGTGCCGCTCCGGCTCGGCGCAGCGGTGGCGGCCGTCGGCAATACGGACGACGTGGCCATGTGGAGCGAGATCGCCCAACAGCTCGACCACGACAACGCGTACATCCGCATCACGGCCGCCACCTCGGCCGGCCAGCTCCAGCCGCCCGGCATCTGGCAGACCATGCTGGGCAAGCTCGGGACCGAGACCGATCCCAGCGTCCGCCTCGCGATGCTCAAGTCCCTCCTGCAGGCAGGCCTCGTGCCCGAGGGCGAGGTGGCCGGGGTCATCGCGTTGATGCAGTCCGAGGCCGATCCCAAGACGCGCGTGCTCCTGGTCAAGCTCCTGGGCATGCTCGAGGACAACGCGATCGCCAAGGCAGCCCTGGTAGAGCAGCTCAAGGGGGAGAAGGACATGATCGTGCTGGTGGAGATCGGCAAGTACGTCGATGCGGCCAAGCATCTGTAGCGGTAGCCTTCGGCCCGCGAAGGCCGCGCGCCTGGGTCGACTGGTGGCGGGCTTCGCGCTCGTGGTGGGCTGCTCGGAGACGATCGCGGATCCGGCGGTGGCGCCGAGCCCCACCACCACGCCCGTCTGGACCGTGCAGGGCTCCGATGGCCTGGCCAGCTCCTCGAGCGTTCGGGCCCTGATCATCGACGACGACGACGTCCTCGACCTCGTCATGGGGGTCGGGATCCCTGGCGACGACACCACCGGACAAGGCGCCGGCGGCGCCGTCGTGGCGCTCTCGGGCGCGGACGGCTCCGAGCTCTGGCGGGCCGAGGTGGGCCAGGACGTCTTCGGCTCGGCGACCCTCGTCGACCTCGACGCCGATGGGGAGTCGGAGCTCGTCCTCGGTGGCCGCGGCTCTGCCCTCGTGGCCCTCGAGCCCTCCGATGGTGCCGAGCTCTGGCGCTGGCAGGTACCCGAGGGGGAGCCCGGCACGCCGGGCACCCTCCAGTTCTTCACGGTGCGCGAGGTGCCGGATCGCGATGGGGATGGGGTGGCCGATCTGGTCGCGGCCAACGGCGGCTTCCCGGCGGCGGTGGCCGGCGAGCCACGCCCCCCCGGGGCGCTGATGCTGCTCTCGGGAGCGAGCGGCGAGGCCATCGCGGCGGCGCTGATGCCCGACGGCGCGGAGACCTACCTCTCGCCGGTGATCCTCGACGTGGGTGCAGAGCCCCACGTCGTCTTCGGCAGCGGGGGCGAGACCCTGCCGGGCAGCCTCTGGCGCGCGGCGCTCACCGAGCTCGAGGCAGGCGATCTGTCCGGGGCCCTCGAGCTCTCCGCCCCGGTGGACGGCAAGGGCTACATCGCCCCCCCCCTCGTGGCCGATCTCGACTCAGACGGCCAGGACGACGTGCTCGCTGCTGCTTTTGGTGGCCGCCTCGTCGCTCTCGACGGCGGCTCCGGCGCCGAGCTCTGGAGGCTCGACGTGCCCGCAGCCGAGAGCTTCGCCACGCCGGCCTTGCTCGCTCGCGACGGCCGCCCTCCCCTGGCCTGGGGAGCGTTCGCACTGGGGGCTTTCGACGCCTACACCGGCAGCGCCCACCGCCTCGTGGATGCGAAGACGGGCGACCTGGAGGTCTCCTGGGAGGATGCGCGCACCGCTTACTCCTCCCCGATCGCCGCGGACCTCGATGGGGACGGGGACGAGGAGGGCCTGATCGTCCTGGTGGGCGGGGACGCCTCCCTTGTGGCGCCCTCGCAGTCGCTCTTGGTGGTGGTCGATGCGGAGGCCGACGCGACGGTGGATCTGGCGGCCATCAGCGGCTTCGCTGCGCCGACCCCCTGGGCCGGGGACCTGGACGGCGACGCCCGCCTGGACGTGGTGCTCGGGGCCAGCGTGCTCTCCGAGGGGGGCGCAGGCTGGACCCTGGCGCGGGCCGAGCTGGAGGTGCCGACCCCTGAGAGCCTGCCGTGGGCGGCCTACCTGGGATCCGACTACGACGGCCACTGGCGGCCGTAGCGCGGTCCAGGGAGCCTCGGACCACGAGCCCTATCCACGAGCCCTAGCGGCACGCTCCCTTCGCCGACTCCGGCCAGGCCGGCAGGCCGGTCTTGCGGCACGCCGCGACACACGGCGCGACGGGCCGAAGGGGGCAGCGTGCCTGGACCCACGCGCAGAGAGCCGCGCAGCCTGGCTCCCCGAGGCCGGGCCCGAGCTCCTCGTCGGCGCGCTCGAGCTCGGCCTCGAGATCGAGGAGGAGC
>CAZEHU010000125.1:0-7254 GCA_964511605.1 uncultured Myxococcales bacterium | reverse complement strand
TCCTCTCTTCGCGCCCCTTTTTGCCGAGCTTCCGCTCCACGGTGACGACGCCGCACTGATGTCGGATTCTGACGAGCGGCCACGCGCACTCATCAGCGTCTTGGGCCTGTCTTGGCAGCCCGTCGCCCTTATGGCGGGGTGGGTGAAGCCGGAGCGCATGCTGCTCCTCGGCACCCCGGAGTCGCTGGGCAGGGCGGTGGCCGGGGATGGCGTCGTGCACCTGATCGCCAAGATCTCTGGCGTGGACCGTGAGCGAATCCACCGGGTGGTCCTTGGCGACGAGGTGGAGGTCGACGTCTACCGGCAGGTGCGGGCCTTCATCGAGCGATGGCAGCTACGACCGCGCGAGGTCCTGCTGGATCCCACCGGGGGGAAGAAGTCCATGTCGGCTAGCGCCTCGTTGGCGGCGTACATGGTGGGGGCGCCGGTGGTCTACGTGGACTACACCGAATACTGCCGGGGTATCCCCGTCGCGGGGACGGAGTACCCGCGCCTGCTCGCCAACCCCTTGGAGGTGTTCGGAGACCTCGAGCTTCGCGCGGTCACGGCGGCCTTCGATCGAGGCGACTTTCAGGAGGCGGAGCGGCTGGCCGTGCGCTTGAGCGAGCGAATGCTCATGCCGAGGGAAGCGGAGTGTCTCTCGCTGCTCGCGCGGGGGTACGGCGCATGGGACCGGTTCCGCTTCACGGAGGTGCGCGAGTCCTTGGTGGGGGCTCGCGTGCTCCTCGACCGGCATGGGGCAAGGGGCGGGTGGCGCTGGAAGGAGTCTGTCGAGTCGAGGCTGGAGGCGAACCTCGAGGTGCTCGCCGCGCTCGAAGACCTGGCCGAGAAGGAGCGGCCCGAGAGCGTGGAGGAGGGGTTCCCTCTGCTGGCATGGTACCTGGCCGCAGCGCAGCGCCACCTCGAGGTGGGCCACTCGAGCCTGGCGGTTCTCCTCACCTACGCCTGTGTGGAGCGCTACGTCGACCTCTGCCTGCTCTGTGATCACGGTCTCGAGGACGACGACCCGAACTACGAGGGCGTGGAGGGGACCATTGACTGGCCTCTCTACGATCAAGCGGGTTCCTTCCTCTTCGGTAGAAGCTACGAGAGGCGGGAGCTGGGTGGGAAGCTCATGTTCTCGAACGGAGCGCAGCTCCTCGTCGCGCTGGGCACCGATGCCGCGGCTCCGAGGCTGAGCCTGGGCGATCTCGGCCCCCTGAAGGGCCTGGCGGCCAACCGCAACGCCTGCGAGTTCGAGCATGGGATCGTCCCAAAGGTCCCGGACCTCGATGCTGCGCGGAGATACCTCCGGAAGGCTCGAGAACTGCTCGATCGCTTGACGGTCACGGAGGGCGAGCTGGAAGCGTGGCGCGAGCGCTTCCTCTTTCCGGTATTGAGCGCGGGTTGAGTTCGCGGGGCCCGCTCGACCGGCGACCGTCACGGTGGTGGGCTAGCGGCCGCGAAGCTCGATCGCGGCATGTGGCCGCGGGGCTCACCGAGGGCGACGTGGGGTGCTAGGCGCTCGAGCGTACCAAGGACCTTGAACACCACCGGCCCGCGCCAAAGCCGTCGAGGAGGGGGTAGGCCGCCGCTTCGGACTCGCTGGGGCCGGGGCTCCAGTCGTCCAGGGTCTCCGCATCCTGGGCTTCTTCAGCCTGGGTCTCCTCGAGGTCGACATCCTGGCCAACGGGTTGGGCGGTGATGTCGTCGTCCTCCCGTGGCCCCTCGGCCTGGGCGTCGGGGGAGGGAGCGAGTCCGGCGTCGGCCGCGTCCACCCCCTCGCGCGGGGACGAACCGTGCCCCGTGGTCGCGTCGACGCTCACTCGTCCTCGAGGGCGGCGCCGAGGACCGCCCTGGGAGTCCTCGCTGGTGTCGGCCTCGTGGTCTCCGCTGAGGCAGGCGACGAGGACCTGGCAGTCCTGGTCCGCGCAATCCGTATGGCCGTCCTCGTCGTTGTCCAGGCCGTCGACGCACAGCTCGGGGCTGTCCTCGGCGGGAGCGAGCTCGACCACTGTCCTCATGTCCCCGCAGGCCGCGGTGAGGAGGACCACCTCGATGAGGAGGGCCATGTACCAGAGGATGGACTGATCGGTTCGTCCGGCGAGGGCCAGGTCGCCGCCCGCGACGAGGGTCGGCGGCGCCGGACGGGCGGGCGCCCCGTGCTGGGGAGCGACGGAGTCGCGTCGGGGAGTTTGCATGTTCGTCTTCTCCAGGGTCGTGGCGGCTCGGCTGCCGGGGTTCGCGGGGATAGGACTGACGGAAGGGTGGGATCTGACAGCGGCGAGCGCTCCGTGGTGCCCGGCTGCCGCGCACCGACTCGCTCTGTGCTCCGATCGCTCGGCCCGGTGGGTGCTTCTCGGGGCTGCGCACCATCCATTGGAGCCCTCCGCCAGGGAGAGGGAAGGGGTGCCTCCGGAGCCCTCACTGCACCCCCGCCTCGTGCTCATGGCCTGGCTCCAGCGCATCGTGAGCGGCGGGGGGCGCCCGATGTCCGCGATTGACGCCGCTGGACGCGCCCGACTACGCTCTGGATCCTTCGCCCGGCCCTTGGCGCTCCTGTCGGCTTGGGGCGGGGAACCCACGGACGGCCGGAGCTCCATGGAGACCCCGCTGACCCTCCAAGCCCTCCTCATCGCTGCTTGCCTCCTCCCCCTCCTCGCCCTCCAGTGGCGGCTCCGGAGGAGCCCAGGGGTCGCATCCGAGCCGTCGCTCCCCTATTTCAATGGGGCTTTGGGCCTCTGGCTCGTGGCCTCGATCGTGGTCTTGGTCGCGCCGGGCGCCCGCTTCTCGGCGCCCTCCTTCGAGCGCACGGACGCCCTCCACCTCTTCCTGGGCGTGCTCGACTACGGGAACAACGCGCTGTTGCTCCTTGGGTGCGCGGCGCTGGTTCGCCTCTCGACACCGGAGGCGAGGGAGGCGCTGGTGCGGAAGCCCCGCTTCCTCCTGGGAGTGGTCGCGGCGAGTCTCGTGGCCGGAGCCGCACTGCTTGCGGTGGGCACCGAGGTGGTGTGGGCCGGCGCCGAGACCGTGGTCGATGGGCGGCTCGCGACGCCAGCCGTGCTGCTCGATGCCTGGATGGTGCCGGCGAGCTTGTTGTCCACCGCCACCGGCTTCGTGCTGGCGTCTTCGGTCTCCAGGGCCTTTCGGGTGCACGGCGTGCCGGCGCTTCAGGGGTTCGCCGCCGTCTTCATCGTGTGGGCCCTGTGCCAGCCCACTTATCCCTTCCGCTTCCTGCTCCTCGAGGCGGTCGCCTCCGAGGCGTGGAGCGTCGTGCCTTGGAGCGCCGCGACCGAAGCGGGGCTCGCGCTGGCGAGCGCCCAGCCCTGGTGGGTGGAGGGCCTGGCCAAGGTAGATCTCTGGCGCCCGGTCTGGGGCACCTTCGCGATCGTGGCGTTCGGGCTGGCGTTCGTCCTCACGACGACGGCACACATGTTCCGGATCGCGCGCGACTCGACGCTGGGGCGGGCGGCTGCCGCGGGGGCCACGTCGGGCCAACAGGGCTTGTCCGCGGAGGAGCCCGAGCTGCCGGGACTGGACCTCGCTCGGGAGCTCGCGGAGGGGCTCGCGGCCCGCCTTGCGGTGGTCGGCCTCGACGGGCACTTCCTTGTGTTGCGCATGGACGCCATCCCGGAAGACGCGGAGCCAGTGCTCCAGGAGCCGTCCGAGCCGGCCGCGAAGGACGCTTCCTGGTGGACGGTCTTCGAGTCCGAGGACGACCTCTACGGGGGCGCGCCCGAGCGCCTCGGCCAGGGTCGGTACTTCGTCCGACAGATCGGCTGAGGCGTGCGCCTCGAGGGGCGGATCCGAAACCGCAATCGGGCCTTCCTTACGCTCAACGTCTGGAGGGGCACCGGACGCGGCGAGGGCTTTGCCACCCCCATCGAGTTCGTCATCGATACGGGTCTGAGCCGAGCCTTGTTCCTCGGTCGGACATCGGCCGCGCTGCTCGGCATCACGAAGGCTGCCTACTCCGAGCTCCCATTTGGGCTGGACCTGCACGACGCGATCGGCCGGCCCTTCCATGTGCGGATCGCGCCCGTCCGGGTATGCCTGAACCGTTGGATTCCCGCGAGGGCGTGTGTGTCACTAGGGACGGAGCGGAACCTCATCGGGCTGCCGCTCCTGCTCGACAGCCGCCTCGACCTCGGCGGAGAGGACTTCACCTGGGTCCGCCCCCGTCCCAGGCGATGGTTCCGCGGGTCCGGCTAGGAGTCTGTCACTGGCAGGCCACAGCAGGGCCGGTGGGCGGGCCGCCTGGCCCCTTGGGCGCGGAGCGGCCGAGCTTGGGGCTCGGTGACCTCCGGGTCAGCGCGGGTCCTGGTTCAGGTGGCACTTCTTGTACTTCTTGCCGCTGCCACACCAGCAGGGCTCGTTGCGGCCGAACTTGGGGCCCTGGCGGACCGTGGGGGGGCGGGCGGCGGCGCCTGGCGGCGCTGCCTCTCGCCCGGGGGGCGCACTTTTGCCGAGCGACGGGAGAGCGGCGAGAGGGCTTCGGGCGCCTCGTCGAACTCATCGTCCGTAAGCAGCGGCGGGGCCACCTCAACGGTCTGCAGTTCGGGGACGAGGCGGCGCACGAGCTCGGCGGCCGGCTCTCCAGGAGGTTCCTCCCTGCGGAGTGCTTCCTCGAAGGCGGCGACGAGGGCGTCGTCGAGGAGGAGAGCCGGAGCCTCGGGGTGTGTGAGCAGCTCGAGGAGCGCCGGATGGGGGCTACCGTGCCCATGGCTGAGGCTGACCATCGGCCCGGGGGGGGGGGGGAAGGGGGGGGGGAGACGCTCCGGGTTCTCCGGAGGCCGGCTCGCTCGAGTCCTGCGGCCCGGCGGTGCGGGCCGAGCTGGTGGTAGTGCATGGCCTTGAGCTCTGCAGGCGGCACGTAGCCCAAGGGCTCGAGGAGGCGGCGGTCGGGGTCGAGGCGCCGGCGGACGCGGTGGCTCCCTTGGGTGCTGTCAGAACCGGCCGCTGGCGGTGGTTCTTGGGTCGCACTCAGGGTTCCCGGAGGCTGTCCCATGCTCTTCCTCACCGACCACGCCCGACGCCGCAAGCAGCAGCGCGCGCTGTCCAGTATCCAGGTCGACGCTGCCCTCGCGTGGGGCGACGAGATCCGCCAGGGTGGGGGCCGCGTCGCCTGGTTCTATGGTCGCCGGGCCGCGTTGCGGGCTGCTCGGGCTGGGGTCCGATACGACTTCGCCCCCAGCTTCGCCGTGGTCACCTCGAGCGATGGGGCGATCATCACCGCCGTCGCCTCGGAGGACCGGCGGCGCTTGGTGCGCCTCGCAGGCCGGCGCTTGCGGCGTCGGGGCAGGGAGCGGAAGGTCTGGCGATAGGCTTCGACCTCCTGGGGGGACCGCTGGATCAGCCGCCCCGTGTCTCCCAGGGGTTGACGACGAAGACGCCCATCGGCGCGAAGTCGCGCGCGTTGCGGGTGACGACGGTGAGTCCTTGGCGCAGGGCACACGCTGCGATGAGGCTGTCCCGCAGCGGGCGCGGATCCGGTACGTGCAGCTCGGCGCAGCGGAGCCAGTCTTGGAGCGAGACGTCGTAGATCCTTGCCTCGAAGGTCGCTGCTAGGCGGTCGATCCACCGGAGGAGCACCGCACCCTGCTCGACGTCTTGGCGTTGCTTGCGCAAGGCTCCGAGCCGTAGCTCGAAGAGGGTGACGGCCGAGAGGTTGCAGCTCGCCACGTCCACGGCCTCCTGCCACGCGAGGACGGCAGGGTCGGCGCGCCACGGTCGCCGGAGCTCGCAGACGACATTCGTATCGAGCAGGAACACCCGCTCAGAGCTCCACGGAGCGCGGGAGTTCTTCGATGTGGGGGAGCTCGAGGTCCACGTGATCCGAGTCAGGATCTGCGATGGCGTCGACGAGGCGTCCCTGGCCTCCGGTCAGGCGTTGGTATCGCTCCCAGCTCACGACGACGACATCGGGCTGGCCGCGCCGCTCGACGATGACATCGCTGCTGTGGGCCAGGCGCCGTGCTCGCGCCGGGTAGTGGTTGAACTCGCCGGCGGGCATGCGTGTGTTGGACATCACGACCTCGCGATTTGCGCGTTGTGTATAGATACACGTACGCGGGACGGAGAGCCAGGTCCAGGTCTGGGTTCAATCGTCCAGCGGGAGCGCCGCGAGGCGGCTGGCCGGAGGCCGATGGAACCTGTTCCGACCTTGGTGTAGTCGACCATGCTTCGGAGAATCGGCATCATGGGGTCTCCGGGATGCGAGTGGGAGGTCGGGGATGGGCTCAATGATTTTTGCGACCGACAAGTCATGGAGCGACCGATGAGTGGTGACAGGGGGCTCGTGCGCCTTTGGCCTGGGGAGGCGGAGGTGGACGGAGGGCTCGTCGAGGAGGCGGTGGACTGGATCAATGGGGCGACTCGCCGCGCAGGGCTGGAGGTCGCGCTGGCGGTCGGGCGCTACGTGGAGGAGTCGCTGTTCTTGGGCGCTGGGGCCTCGGGTGGAGGTGGGCGGCCTGCCGGTCAAGCTCGGGCCGTAGAGCGGCGGCGAGAGCATCGGACCTACCGGGCGTTGGCGGAGCATCCTCGGTTGGAGATGGGGGCCTCGACGCTCTGGTCGTGCGTTCAGCTCGTGGGGCAGATGGAGCTCCTCGGGGAGGAGCTGGGGCGGAGGCTGAGCTGGTCGGCGCACCGGGAGCTGATGGGGGTGCGGGACCGGCGGGCGCGGCGGCGCTTGGCGGAGCGGGCGAGCGAGGCGGCGTGGGGTCGGGAACGGCTTCGCGCCGAGGTGGGGAAGGTCCGGGCGAAGCAGCGTGGAGCGCGGACCGGGCGGCCGCCGACGCCTTCGTGGCGGAAGGGTATGGCGCGGGTGCGCAAGGGGCTCGAGCTGGCGCGGGCGGGGGGTGAGGTGATCGAAGTGGAGGCGGCGGAGCTGGAGCGCCTCGGGGTGGGGAAGGTGCAGGAGACCCTGGCCGAGGTGCGGGCTCAGATCGAGGCTCTGCGGGGTCTCGAGGCGGCGTTGGAGGCGGGGCTCGGGGACCTCGAGTCGACGAGTGGGGACTGAGCTGTTCCGCATGCGGAACACCGGAAGGCCCGATATGGCTGGGGTCGGTGGGGGCGCACGTGGCGAGGCGTAGCGGCGACGAGGGTAGTGGGAGGCCGGCGGTTCTGGGGCCGACGCTGAGGCGGCCCGGGGTCGTGCGCGTACCCGCCGCGCTCGGCGCCGCCGGCGGGCGGCTCGGGGCGGCTGAGGGAGGAGAGATCGCGGAGGGTCTGCCGGGGGTTCTGGAGGTGGACGCCGTCCTCCTCGAGGGTGCGATC
>CAZEHU010000124.1:0-7299 GCA_964511605.1 uncultured Myxococcales bacterium | reverse complement strand
CCTTCTGGTCCGGGAGGACCCTTTGGTCTGGAGCACGGCGCGCGATGGCCGGGCCTATCGCCTCGTGGGGGTCAGCCTCGCGGGAGGCGCACGGGTGGAGCTGGTCGAGCACCGCCCCTTCGTGCCGGAGCCCGTCGAAGAGGAGCAGGCGTCCCGAGAGGGCGGGGAGCTCCCGGCGGAGCCTGCGACCCAGACGTCCAACACCCGACCGCCTACGGAAAGGGAGGCCGGCGGGCGGGGTGAGATCGAGGAGGCGTAGTCCGGCAGGCGACCAGGCGGCTCTCGGCAGATCGGTGCGCTACCCGAACGTATGCCGGTACGCCGCGGCCACCTCGGAGGCTCGGGCGTAGCGATCCTCGATGTTCTTGGCCATCGTGCCCTCGATGATGCTGCGGAAGCCCACCGGCAGGTCGCCCTTCGCGGCCAGGGGATCGGGCACCGGGGCGGTCCGATGGGCCTCGAGGATGTTGCCGTCGAGGTAGGGCCACTGGCCGCTGACGATGCGATAGAGCATCACGCCGAGCGCGTAGATGTCCGTGCGGCCGTCGGTATCGCGGCCCATGATCTGCTCGGGGCTCATGTACAGCGGCGTCCCGGTGATCACGATCGACTTGTCCGGGCTGCCCTGGATCGGCTTGGCGAGGCCGAAGTCCATCAGCTTCACGTCCCCGCCCTCGCTCAGGATCATCACGTTCTCGAGCTTCACGTCCCGGTGGATGACTCCCCGATCGTGCGCGTACTCGAGGGCCGCGCAGAGCTGCTCGACGACCGGCACGAGCTCATGGGGGTCCATGATTCCACGCTCGCGGGCCAGGATGTCGGCCAGGCTCTCCCCGTCGATGAGCTCCATGGTGATGTAGCTCCGCCCATCGAGCTCACTGAGATCGAAGATCGTTACGATATTCGGGTGGTTGAGCTGGGCGGCTGTCTGCGCCTCCCGGATGAAGAACTTCATCGCCACCTCGGAGGGCAGCGCGGTCTGGCCGATCATCTTCAGGGCCAGCTCGCGGCCGAGGACCTTGTCCATCGCGCGATAGACGACGCCATTGCCCCCCTCGCCGACCTTGCTCAGGATCTCGTAGCGATCGGTGCCCGGCAGCCCCAGGGCTCCCGTGAGCTCCACCAGCTCGGCCTCGCCCTCCTCGACCGCCTCCGACTGCCGCTCGATCGCCTCGATCTTGTAGGTCAGCTCGGCGGTCATCAGGCCGAGCCCCTGCAGCTTGCGGAGGACTTCGATCGCGTCGTCCTGGCGATCGGCGCGGAAGAGGATCTCCGCCATCTGTACGACCCAGCGGCGCACGTCCGCGTCGATGGACTTGGACTCGACCCGCCGGCGGACGAGATCCTCGAAGACCCGGTAGGCGTCCTTCTCTCGCTTGGCCTGCCTCAGGGAGGTGGCCAGGAGGACCCGCGACTCCTCGAAGCGAGGGTACTCGGGCGTGACCCCGGCGAGCACCTCCCGGGAGCGCTCGTCCTGCCCGAGCTGCTGGCAGATGCGGGCGAGGGGCACCCACTCCTGGCCCTCGGTCAGGAGGCGCACCGTCTGGGCGGTGTCGCCGGCTCGGTAGGTGGCCTCGGCGGCCTTGGCGTGCTCGCCGATGCGGGCATAGGCGTCCGCAGCCTCCTGGAGGAGGCCGCCCTGGAGGAGCAAGGGCGCCGCCCCGGCCCAGTCTCCTTGGCTGGCCAACAGCTTGCCCGCCCGATCGTAGCGCATGGCCCGCTTCCAGGCCTCCACCGCCCGGGCCAGCTCGCCGGCGTTCTCCCAGCTCTCCGCTGCGTCGGGCCAGCGTCCGGTCTCTTCGGCCTGGCGGGCCTGGAGGGCGGCGGCCTCGCCGCCGCGTCCGAGGCGGCGCAGGAGCTCGGCCACCCGGATGGCGTCGCCCTTGGCGCGCCAGCAGGCGAGGGCCTGATCGAGGAGGCCCGCCTCCTCGTAGAGCGCCGCGGCGGTCTCATGCCGGCCGGCCTTGATGTAGGCCTGGGCAGCCTCCACGAGGAGCTCGCCATCCTTGAAGACCAGCGCGGCCATCTCGAAGTCGCCCATCGTCAGGTACACGGAGGCGGCGCCTCGCACGTCCCCGGCACGCTCGTAGAGGGTGGCGGCACGATCGGAGTTGCCCCGCAGGGACTCGAGGCGCGCCGCCTCGGCGATGCGGCCCTGGTCCAGCAGCACCGGCACCGCAAGGTGGTATCGTCCCTCGGCGATCTGGGACTGGAGCTCCCGCTCCTGGCCCCGAGCCCTGGACTTCCCGCGCGTGAGCGGCCACCACATCGTGGGCAGCGTACGGCGCGCCCCACGAGAGGGTCAACGGAGAGAGCCCCCTGCAGATGGACGCCACGAGGAGCGAAGGCACCAGGATCGTTGCGGTCTCCCTCCGCGCGGAGGCCGCAGCCGTGGGCCTCGAGTCCCTGCTCGACCGCCTCGCGCGTGGCGTCGGGCGATCGGAGCGCCGCACGCTGATCCTGCTTCCTGCGCTCACGCCGAGCCTGGCGGCCCTGGGCGCCCCCCTCGAGGGGCGCTCGCTCGCGCGGGCCACCGCGAGGGCCGTACGCCTCCGGCCCCTGCGGCTCGCTGCCGTGCGCGTGGCGTACCCGGGCGCCGACAGCACGCGGCGGCTGTGGCTCGCGATGCACGATCGTGTCCATCGGGTGATCCGCGGCCCTGTGGGCGATCTCGCCGAGCGCCTCGGCGCCTGGGTGGCTTGTGGCACCGCGCTCCTCGATCACCCCCGGACCCACTGGGAGGACTGGCCCGATACGGGCTGCCTCTTCCACTCGACGCATCTCCTCGGCCCCGATGGAGAGCCGGCGGGGGTGTTGCGCCACCCCGACCCTCGTTGGCCCATCCTCGAGGGGGTCCACGCCGATCGGGCCGGCAAGAGCGAGCTCGGGCGTCTCGAGGCCGGTGGACTCGAGGTGGCTCTGCGCTGGGAGGATCGCGAGCTCGAGGCGGGGCCCTCGCCCGAGGCCGCGGGTCTCGACTCTGCAGACCCTGGGTCGCCCGCGATCCTCTGGGCGCCGCGCGCCTGGACACGGCGCCCAGGGGGAGCGCCCGGTCCGCCGGCCGCGGCACGCCCCGAGCGGCTCCTCGAGATCCTGGGCACCAGGGGGCAGGCCGCCGTCCGTACCTGCCTCGCCGGGACCCTGGGGGGGCCGCTGATGGGGTCGACGGCTATCGCCCGCCGAGCCCCCGGTGGCCACGTCGAGGTGCTGGAGGCCGAGGCTCCGGAGACCGGCATCTCATGGGTCGTCGCCGATCTACCGGAGGCGGGGGCGACATGAAGCGACAGCCGGGCATCTGGATCCTGAGCGTCCTCCTCCTGTTGCCGATCCTCTGGCTCACGCTCAGCACGGACGTGGCCGGGGGAGGGCGGGCGAGCCTGCTCTTCGCGGGCGCCCTCCTGAGCGCGGGCGCCGTGCTCTCCTTCGCCTGGCGTGCCCACGCCCGTGGAGCGCTCCTGCCCCACCACTGCGCGACCTGCGAGCATCCGATGGCACGCCTCAGGCCCGGGGAGGTCCGACCGCCACGCGGCTCCAGCGTGGATCGGGGCGCGCCGATGCCCCGCTGGCGCTGCCGGCACTGCGGTCGCCTGGTCTGACCGATCCGCGATCCGGCCAGCCGAGCCCCCTCGCGGCGCTGGAGGGACGCGGGCCCGCCGAGTTTCCCCGGACGCTGCCCGGGGCCCTGTGGTAGCTGGGCTCCATGGCAAACCCTCGCGTCCCTTTCGAGCTGCCCTCCGCCGATCGCCTCCGGGCCATGGAGATCGTGCGGGACCATGCCGCACGCGGCGCCCTCGCGATGATCGACTGGGCGAACCACAAGCCCGAGAATCGGGGCCGCAAGCCGAAGGTGGGGGGGCACCAGGCCTCGAGCATGTCCTCGGTCGATCTCCTCTGCGCGCTCTACCTGCACTGCCGGAGGCCCTGGGATCGGGTCGCGGTCAAGCCGCACGCCGCGCCGGTGATCTACAGCCTGATGCACCTGATGGGGGAGCTCGGGGCCTCAGAGCTCGATCGCCTCCGAGAGCTCGGAGGTCCCCAGCCCTATCCCACCAAGCTCAAGGCGCCGCTCTACATCGACTACACGTCGTCGAGCGAGGCGCTCGGGGTCTCGGCGACGATCTACGACGGCTACGGGGCGGTCCTCCAGAACCGCAGCCTGCGCGCCGCAGGGGCCCCGGAGATCCGCTCGATCTACTGGGCCCACTGTGGCGACGGGGAGCTGACCGAGGGGCAGATCGACGAGAGCCTCTACGACGCCGGCCGCTGGGGCCTCGGCAACGTGGTGTGGATCGTCGATCTGAACCGCCAGAGCCTCGATCGCGTCATGGACGACTCCGGCCGCTTGGGGCGATGGGCGCGGGCGAAGTTCGAGGGGCATGGCTGGCGGGTCTCGGAGCTGCGCTGGGGCCAGAGGGCCAGGGCGCTCTTCGAGAGGCCGGGCGGCGAGGTGCTCCAGCGCCTCCTCGACGCCATGGACGATGTCTTCCACCCGCTCCTCCTCCTCGGCGGGGCGGAGCTCCGCGCGATCCTGCTCGAGGAGCCTCCCTCCGAGGGCGGGGACGAGGCTTTCGGCCACCTCCGCGAGCTGTATTCCCGGCGCTGGACGGTCTCGGAGGAGGAGCGGGCCGCGGTGGCCCGCGCGATCGAGGACATCGACGATAGCGACCTGGCGAGGGCCCTGGGGCACCTGGGGGGCCACGATCTTGGGGCCCTCTGTGCTTCGCTCCAGGACGCCGCCGGCGGCGCCGCCGACGAGCGACGCCCGGCGGTCGTGATCGCCCACACGGTCAAGGGCTACGAGACCAGCCACGCCGCGCACCCCGAGAACCACGGCATGCTGCTGGACCGAGCCGAGGTGCTCGCTTGGGGGAGCGATCGCGGCCTGCCCCCGGGCGTCCGCTACCCGCGACCCGTGGACGAGGCGGCCCAGGCCCTCTGCGCGGACCGGGCTCGTGAGCTCTTCGCGGAGCCCGACCACACCTACCTCGCGGCGCCGGTGGCGGAGCCGCGCGCTTCGCTGGCGGAGGTGCGCCTGCCCCAGCGGCGGGTCACCAGCACCGGGGAGGCCTTCCAGAGCCTGAACGTGGCCTTGATGAGGAGCGAGCTCGGCCCCTGGCTCCACTTCGCGGCACCCGACGTGGGCTCCACCACCCACCTCGCTCCGATCATCAAACAGACCGGCGTCTTCGCCCCACGTGAGCTGGAAGATCCCTGGCGCTTCCTGAGGGATCGCCGCCTCTCTTCGTTCGACTTCCGGCCCTCGACCGAAGGCCAGTTCCACGCCCTGGGCATCGCGGAGGGCAACGCGATGCTCTGGGCCTACGCCTTCGGTCGCCAGAAGAAGGCGGTGGAGGGGAGGGTCCCCCTCTGGCCGGTGGTGACGGTCTACGACAAGTTCTTCGAGCGTGGCTTCAACCAGCTCGACTACGCGCTCTACTCCGCGGCCCGCTTCGTGGCGGTCGGTGTGCCCTCGGGTACGGGCCTGAGCCGCGAGGCGGCGACCCACCAGAGCCTCCAGACCCTGCGCATGATCATGGATCTGCCCGGGATCGCCGCGTACGAGCCCGCCTTCGGGGCGGACGTGCACGCGATCTACCTGCACGCCCTCGGCCAGCTCCACGAGCCCGAGGGGGAGGCGATCTACCTCCGCCTGTCCACCCAGCCCCTCGACCAGCCCACCACCCTGCCGGGCGATCACGCGGCCCAGGCCGTGGCCGGGGCCTGGTGGCTCCTCGGAGAGGATGAGCGCGACGGAGAGCGCGGACTCATCGTGCTCGTCGCGTCGGGTCGCAAGCTCCAGCAGGCTCGGGAGGCCGCGCGCCTCCTCGGCGAGGAGCACGGCGTCGGCAGCAGGATCCTGAACGTCACGAGCTACGAGGCCCTCTGGCGCGGCTGGGATGCCTGGGCCAGCGAGCCAGAGCGCTGGGACGATCCCGACGCCACCTATCACCTGCACAGGCTCTTTGACGACGAGCGCCTCAACGCGCCGATGATCCTGGTCGGCGATCACGTGCCCTCGGTGGCCGAGTGGCTGCCAACGGCGCTGCATCGGGTGCGCTCCGCCCGCTTCCTGGGACCGCGGCGAAACGGCGAGGCCGGCGACCTCGAGGCGGTGGACCGGCTGCACGGCATGGCCGCGAGCGATATCGTCGAGGCCGCCCTCGCCGAGCTCCGGTGGCGGGAGAGTGCAGGGCTCTGACGGGCCCGCCCGAGAACCTTTCCGAGCCTGAGGCGTCCCACGGACCATCGCGCACGCCGTGAGCCCCAGGAGGAACGCTCGATGATGGTCCCCACGCCCCCTCGCTCCCGCTCTCACCTCCTCATGATCCTCACCGGCGCCTTCGCCGGGATCGTGCTGACCGCGGGCGCATCCGCGGCCCACGGCCTGCTGATGCCGAAGGATGGTGGCGGGCCGATCGCCATGCGCTTGAACCGCGTGGACATCGAGGCACGGGATGGCACCGCGGTCACGCCGGTCGAGCAGGTCTTCACCAACCGCTCCGGTCGCCAGCTCGAGGCCACCTACTACTTCCCCCTGCCCGCGGACGCTGTGCTCATCGACTTCCAGCTCCTGGTGGGCGGCAAGATGAAGAAGGGGGAGGTCCTGCCGAAGGATCGAGCCCACCGTATCTACTCGGACATCGTCCGCCGCATGAAGGATCCCGGGATCATCGACTGGATGGAGGGCAGCCTCTTTCGCGCGCGCATCTTCCCGGTGCCCGCCCACGGCGATCAGAAGATCCAGGTGACCTATACCCAGGTCCTCCCGGTGGTGGGAGAGACCTACAAGCTGGTCCACCCCCTCCGCACCCCTAAGGCCGCGCTCACTACGCTCGAGGACTTCACGCTCACCGCCCGCCTCGAGCATCACACGCCGCTGAAGGCCATCTACTCGCCCAGCCACCGCATCGCCGTCATGCGCAAGGGGGAGCACAAGGCCACCGTGGGCTTCGAGGAGGAGCGCGCGCGCCTCGACACCGACTTCATCCTCTACTTCGGCATCTCCGAGGAGCGAGTGGGCCTGCACGTCCTCACCCATCGCCCCAAGGAGGCGGGGCGCGAGGCCGGGTACTTCCTGGCGCTGGCCTCCCCCGGGGTGGTCTTCCGAGAGGGCGAGCATCCCGCGAAGGCGGTGACCTTCGTGGTCGACACCTCCGGCAGCATGGCCGGGCATAAGATGGCCGATGCCCGCCGCGCCCTCGGCTGGGCGGTGGAGCACCTCGGGCCCGAGGATCGCTTCAACATCATCCGCTTCTCCTCGGACGTGGAGAGCCTCTCCGATCGGCTGCTCCGCGCGAG
>CAZEHU010000123.1:0-7313 GCA_964511605.1 uncultured Myxococcales bacterium | reverse complement strand
GCACCTTGCCGAATGGGCTGACGGTCCTCCTCATCGAGAACCACGCCAACCCCTTCGTGGAGGCCCACCTCCTGTTTCGGGCAGGCAGCGCCTGTGATCCCGCGGGCCAGGAGGGCCTCGCTTCCCTGACGGCGCTGATGCTCACCAATGGCACGACGTCCCGCAGCGAGGAGGGGATCGCCACGACCCTCGAGGACATGGGCGCGAGGCTCAGCGCCTCCGCGGGCCTCGACTCCTTGGAGCTCTCCGGCTCCATGACGACCCTCGAGCCCGAGCACCTCGAGACCTTCCTCGACCTCTTCCAGGACGTGGCCCGGAGCGCCAGTTTCCCCAAGGAGGCGCTGGACAAGCACCGCACCCTGCGCCTCTCCGCCATCGAGCGCCTGGCAGATGATCACGCCGCGCTGGCCAATACGGCCTTCAAGGCGGCCCTCTACCAGGGCACTGCGCGCGCCCGACCGACGATGGGCTACCTGTCCAGCCTGCCGGGGCTGACCCGCGAGGACCTCGTGGCCTTCCGCGATCGAGTCCTCATCCCCCGGCACGCCGTCCTGGCGCTCGCCGGGGACTTCGACTCGCGGGCGATCGGAGCCTGGATCGATCGCTCCTTCGGCGATCCCGCCTGGGGCGCCGGGGTCTGTACGCCCGGAGACATCGAGGGGCGCTGCGCGCGCCTCTGCACGGGCGACGACTGCCTCGTCAATCCCTTCGCGACGAGGCCTCCACCTCGGACCGCCGCCCCGGAGGGGGAGGCGAAGCGTCGCGTGGTGCTCGTCGACCGCGACGATCCCAACATCAACCAGATCCAGTGGCGCCTCGGGGCCCGGAACCCGGTGACCCTGCTCGAGGCGGGCTGGGGCGCCTTCCGCCTGGGAACCCAGCTCCTCGGCGGCGACTTCACCGCTCGGCTCAACCAGGTCCTGCGGGTCCAGGAGGGCCTGACCTATGGCGCGCGCTTCCCGGTGGCCTACGGAGCCTTCGAGAGCGGCTCCATGAAGGTGAGCACCTATGTGGCGCCCAAGGATCTCGACAAGGCGATCGATCTCGCGATCGGGGAGATCGAGGCGGTGGCCTCCGCGCCCCTGCCCGACGAGGAGATCGACAGCTTCAAGGCCAAGATCATCAACAGCTTCCCTTTCAAGTTCGAGACGGTCTCCGACACCCTGAGCCAGTACATGTACCTGGCCAGCGAGGGGGTTCCGGTCTCCTGGCTCGCGAGCTACCGCGCCACCATCGCAGCCCCGACCGCGGCCGAGGTCCACGAGGCCATGGGAGCGCTCGACCATCGCTCGATGACCCTCGTGGCGGTGGGCAACGAGGATCTGGTCGAGATCCTCTCCAAGTACGGGGAGGTGGAGGTGGTGAGCCACGAGGACCTCTTGGAGCGCGGACTCACGGCGCCCGCCGCCCCCGAGGGAGGGAGCTGATGGATCCGATCCTGCGCGAGGACCTCGAGGGCGGCGTCACGCGGCTCCGCTTGAGCTCGGGCTCGGGCAACGCCCTCGGACCCGCGGCCGTCGACGCCCTGGCCACGCACGTCGCCGCTCTGCTCGAGGCGCCCCCGCGCGCCCTCCTCCTCGATGGCGGCGCCGGCAAGATCTTCAGCGGCGGATTCGACCTGACGGTGATCGCCGACTTCGAGCGCGCCGAGCTCGCCGCTTTCTTCTCGCGCTACATGGAGGCGATCGAGGGCATCCTCCGACTGGACTGCCCCAGCGTGGCCGCGATCCACGGATCGGCCATCGCCGGGGGCTTCATCCTCTCCCTCGCCCCGGACCTCCGGGTCGTCCAGCGAGGACGGCTCAAGCTCGGCTTGAGCGAGGTGGACCTGGGGGTGGCGGTGCCATGGGGAGCCCAGGTGCTCCTCGCGGAGCGGACCCGACCCCAGCTCGCCCGCTACTACTCGGTGACCGCCGAGCTCTTCGGCCCCGAGGAGGCCCGCCGCATCGGCTACGCCGACGTCCTGGCCGACGATGCTCAGGCGGAGGCGCTTGCCCTCTCCCAGCGCCTCGCCGCCACACCCGGCCGCGCCGCCGCCGTCTGCCGCGGCTTCGAGGCCTCGGGCCTCGCCGATCGGGTCATGGCCGCCACCCTCGAGGGCGAGGGCGGCTTCCTCGATACCTGGTTCAGCCCGGAGGGGCAGGCCAGCCTGAAGGGTCTGGCCGCCCGGTTGAGCGGCCGAGGGTGAGCGACACCCCCGAGCGGTCCGCGGAGGCACTGCTCCTCGATCGCTTCGGCGGCGTGCTCGTCGCCGACAAGCCCGCCGGCCTGGCCTCTACCGGACGCACGCTCCAGGATCCGGACTGCCTGCAGTTCGTGCTCCAGCACGCGCTCCGGCGGCGCAAGCTCTGGGCGATCCACCAGCTCGACCGCCAGACCTCGGGCCTGAACCTCTTCGCCACCCACAAGGCGGCCGTGGCGCGCTGGTCCGGGCGCCTCCAGGAGGGCAGCAAGCTGTACGTGGCCTTCGCCCACGGCGAGGTGCCCCCCGGGCCGATCGAGGTCCAGGTGCCGCTCGGGCGCAAGAGGCGCGAGGACGGCCGCAGCGTGCCCGCAGTGCTCGAAGACGGAAAGCCTGCACGTACCACGGTCCGCGGCCTCGACATTGCCACCAGCGAGGCCGGCACCTACAGCCTGGTGCTCGCCCGCATCCACACGGGCCGCACCCACCAGGTACGCCTGCATCTCGCCCACCTCGGGCACCCGCTCGTAGGGGAGGCGCTGCACCGGACCCCGCCCTGCGCGCTCCACTCGCGGCATGCGCTCCACGCCTGGCGCCTCGATCTACCGGCTCGGGCCGGGGATCGTCGCTTGGCCTGGGAGGCCCCGCTGCCTGAGGATCTGGTGACGCTGGCCTCCACCCTGGGCCTCGACCTCGGCGCGCTCGAGTCCGAGGGCCCCCTGCCGGCCGGCCCCAGGGGAGATCGCTGATGCGTGCTATCTGGACAGGGGCCGTCATCGCGGAGAGCGACGACACGGTCCTCGTCGAGGGCAACCACTACTTCCCGCCGGACGCCCTCGTGGAGGAGCACCTCCGGCCCTCGTCGAAGCACACGGTCTGCGGCTGGAAGGGTACGGCGAGCTACTACGACGTGGTGGTCGACGGGGAGGTGAACCGCGACGCCGCCTGGTACTACCCCGAGACCAAGGCCGCCGCCTCGCACATCGAGGGATGGGTGGCCTTCTGGCGCGGGGTGAGGGTCGTGCCCTGATGGCCTCGGCGAGCGACGCCGTGGAGCTCACCTTCCGCGACTACATGGCACGCTGCCTCTACGACCCCGAGCACGGCTACTACAGCGCCGGCCGGGTGGCCTTCGGTCGCCACGAGGGAGCGCACTTCTGGACCTGGCCTCAGGGCCTCGGTCCCGCGTTCGGCTGGATGGTGGCGGACTTGGGTCGGCGCACGCGCGCGGCGCTCGTCGATGCGGGCCACCTGGGCAGAGGCGAGGGGATGACGATCCTCGAGCTCGGGGCCGGCGACGGCGACCTGGCCCGCGATACCTGCGATCGCCTCGACATGCTCCAGGATCCAGGAACCCGCTATGTGATCGGCGATCGGAGCCCGGCGCTCCGAGGGCGCCAGCGCGCCCGCCTCGGGCCCCACGTCGACGATGGCCCCGGGGGACCTCGGGCCGCGGTGCGTGCCGAGGACGCCCGCTCGCTGAGCTGGCCCGAGGACGCTCCTCCCTTCCGGGGCCTCGTCGTGGCCAACGAGCTCTTGGACACGTGGCCCTCCGAGCGGCTGCGCCTGTACAGCCGCGGGGACGTCCGACGGGTGGGTGTGCGCGTCGAGGGCGGCGATCTCTTCGACGCCGGCGCTCGCCTCGAGGAGGTCGAGGCCTCCGCCGACCTCGGGAGCCTCGACGCCCACCTCGTCGCCCACCTCGAGCGCATCGCGCCGCTCGTGGCCGACCTCGAGGCGGTGGGCGCACCCCCGGCCGAGCTCCTCTGGCCCTCGGAGCTGCCGAGCTTCGTCCGAGGCCTCGCGGCCCTCTGCCGTGGCGGCGCGGTCGCGGTGCTCCTGGACTACGGCGGAACCTCGCGTCATGTGCTCGATAGCCGCTCGGGTGCCCCCCACGTGCGGGTCTACGGGCCGGATGGTGACCTGACCCACAGCGATCGAGCCTACGACGCGCCGGGCCGCGACGATGTCACCGTGGACATCGACTTCACAGCCATCGCCCACCTCGCCCGAGCCGAAGGCCTCGAGGTCGGCTTCTACGGACACCAGAGCGCCCTGGAGAGGGGCTCGGTGGACCTGGACAGCGTCGAGGTGCGCCGCGCGCTCGGGGCCCGCCACCCCGGAGCCGACCTCGATCACCTCGTCGAGCGCTTCCGCCGCCGCTCGCCGGGCTTCCAGATGATCGCCCTTGGCCCCCCGGGGCTGCCGCCCCTCTTGGGGGACTCGGAGCCCATCGATGGCGAGGGCCTCGCGACCCTGGCGGCCGGTGTCACGCCCCGGGACCTCGCGCCCGCACTGGTGGGCGCTGGCCTGAATCCAGGTATCGCCGTCGCCCTCAAGCCAGCCGGGGACCTCGACGCCGACCTCGCCGATCGGGGCTACGCGCACCAGGCCGGGGCGGTGCGCCGGGTGCTCCGGCAGCAGGGCTGGCTGCGCGCCCCTGGCGAGCTCGGGGGGGAAGGACCGTGAGCGCCACTCGAGCAAGCGCTGCCTTGCTCCTCGTCCTCGTGGCCGGGTGCTCGGGCGGGGGAGAGGATCCGGCCTCGGAGCCAGACGCCATGGTCGAGCCGGATGCCATGGTCGAGCCCGAGGCCCCCGCTCTCCTCGTGCCGACGGACGTCGGTGTACGGGTCGGGGAGGCGGCGCTGCTCGCGCCCCTGGTCAAGATCGACGGGGAGCTGCGCGGGGGCCTGGAGTGTACGGCCAGCGCGGGGGCCTATGCCTGTGAGGCCGACGAGCTGGGAGTGGTGCGGGCCGTCCTGGAGGGGGAGCAGATCCTGCGCGCGGAGTTCGAGGCCAACGAGGACGTGCTGGTCGAGGCGCTCTACCTCGGGGGGCGCATGAAGCTGGACGACGCCACCACCTGGCTGTCCAACGGCTTCCAGTCGTGGTCCCAGAGCGGCGCCATCGCGATCGGACCGACGCCGGCGGCCGGCGCGCTCGAAGAGGCCCTCCACGCGGAGGGCGATGAGGAGGCGCTGCGAGAGGGAAGCGAGCTCTCCTGGCAGTACACGTGGGTCGGTGGGGGCAGCGAGGCGCTGGTCGCGGGGGCGCTGACGGCCGACCGGCTAGCGCCGTGGGTCTCGGTCTTCGACGATGAGGACAGCGGCGAGCGCGCCCTCCTCCTCGGTGCCGGCGATACCGGCGAGGCGATCGCCGTGGCGGCCGGTGAGGTCCTTCAGGGAGAGCGCTGGCACCTGGGCGCAGGCGAGGAGCTGCACCTCCTCCTCCACGACTACGCGGATGCCCTGCCGAGCCGCCGGGATACGGTCGAGACCTCGCCCTATGCGGGCTGGATGAGCTGGTACGAGCTCTTCGCCGCCGTGACCGAGGCCGACGTGCGCGCCAACGCCGAGCGGCTCGAGACGGAGGTCGCCCCAGCCCTGCCGGAGGGGACGGGCCGCCCGGTCGTCTTCGTCGACGATGGCTGGCAGGAGGCCTGGGGCCAGTGGACCCCCGGCGAGGACTTCCCGAGCGGCCTCGACGGCCTGGCCGCCGACCTCGAGCAGCGCGACCTCGACCTGGGGGTCTGGCTCGCACCGCTGCTGGTCCACGAGGACGCGCCCCTCGCCGCCGAGCACCCGGAGTGGCTCGTCCAGGATCGTACCTGGTCCCACATCGTCGAGGGCACCATGCACATCCTCGACCCAAGCCACCCGGGCGCCGCCGCCCACCTCGAGGCCACGATGGCGCAGCTCGTCACGTGGGGCGTCGACGTGATCAAAGTGGACTTCCTCTTCGTCGGCACCTTCGAGGGCGCCCGGCACCAGGAGCTCACGGGCGCCCAGGCCTACCACCTCGCCCTCGAGGCGATCCGTTCGGGGGCTTCGGACGCCACGCTGCTCGGCGTGGCCGGCCCCGCCGTCCCCACCCTCGCCTATGTCGACGCGTGGCGCGTGGGGGGCGACATCTCGGTCGAGCCTCGCGGCCCGCGCTTTCCCTTCGTCGCGAACCAGGCGCGCTCGCTTGCGGCGCGCTGGCCCTTCTGCATCCGCACCCTCTGCGATCCCGATCCCGTCGTGGTGCGACCGCCGCTGAGCGACGAGGAGGCCGGAGCGGCCGCCTGGGTCGTCGCCCTGGCAGGCGGGGGCTGGGTCCTCTCGGACGATCTGACCACCCTCCCGGAGGCCCGCTGGCCCCTCGCCCTTGACCTTGATCGGGCAGCCGTCGCCCTCTCTGGCCACCCCGCGACTCCCCTCGACCTCCTCCCGGAAGAGCCCCCCACCCTCCTGACGAGCGCCCTCGCCGATCACCTCCAGGACACATCCAGCCACGTCCTGCCGGCGCTCTGGGAGCTGCCGGACGGACGGGTCGTGGCGCTCAACGTCACGGACACGCCACGGATCCTCGGGGGTGTGGAGGTGGCTGCGCACGGAGCAGCGATCGTCGGGGAGTAGAATGGGCCCGGGGATCTACATCGAGGCGTGCAGCCTCCAGGCCTCCGCGCGCAGCTCCCGCATCCGGCCGCGTACGAGCTCCATCAGCTCCTCCTTGGTCACCGTCGAGAAGGCCGAGGCGTCGATCGGCTCGCCGAAGACAAGCGTTGCCCGACCCCGTCGGATCAGCAAATGGTGCTTGGGCAGGCATTGGCGCGTCCCAACCACGGCCGCGGGAATGATGGGCAGCCCGCCGTGGATCGCCATGACGAAGCCTCCCTTCTTGAAGGGGAGCATCTCGTCGTTCTCCGAGCGTGTCCCCTCCGGGAAGACCAGGACGGTCTTGCCCGCCTGGATGTCGCGTGTGCCGCGCTCGAGGGAGGCGAAGGCCTTGTCCCGGTTCGTGCGGTTGACGGGGATCATGCCCGCCATCCACATCGCCTGACCGAAGAGGGGAATCCAGAAGAGGGTGTGCTTGGTCAGGAAGCGCAGGGAAATCGGCGAGGCGGACATCAGCACCGGCACGTCGAGGTTGCTCTGGTGGTTGGACATGACGATAGCGCCCCGATCCCACCGGAGCTGCTCGCGGCCATGGACGAGCACGCGGTCCACGCCGCCGAGGCGAGAGGTGCCGTAGCCCCAGAGCCGCGCGAAGGGCCACCAGATGATCCCTCGGCGCTCCACCATAGCCAGGAGGCTCACCATGCCTCCGCAGAGGACGGTGCCGACCCCCAGCCAGGTCCACGTCAGCGCAG
>CAZEHU010000122.1:0-7358 GCA_964511605.1 uncultured Myxococcales bacterium | reverse complement strand
CCGTGGCCCCGAGCTCGAGCCTCAGACGCTGCACCAGCTCGCGATTGCCCTCGCCCCCGCCTCCTCGAGCTCTCGCCGGAGCACCTGACGTAGCTCTGCGGGCGTTCGGGCCTCGGAGCGCGCGCGCAGGCGGCTGCCTACGCGGATCAGGGCCTGCGCCGAGCGCCCCCGCAGCTCCTTGTCCACGTCGTCGTGGGTCAGGAACTCCTCATAGCGCTCCAGGGCGACCTGCAGCTCCCCCGCCTTCTCCAGGGAGTGCGCGATGTTCCACAGGAGCGCCACGTCCCCCGCGAGCTGGTAGGCGCGCTGAAACTCACGGGCCGCCACGGAGTAGCGACCACGCTCGTGCGCCTCCATGCCGGCGTCGTAAGCGTCGTTGGCGCTCTCCTCCATGCTCCCCACGCCCGCTTCGCGCGCCTGCGCGAGGCCGCTCCAAGGCGTCGAGACCACGAAAGCGAGGAGCACACATCCCGCGGAGCACAGCTTCGGGATCACGCTCGCCTCCTCTTGGGCTGAGTGGGACGCTGGATGAGGGTGCAGCCCACGATCCCATGGTCGGCCGGAATCATCAAGCCGGGCGGGATCGACCCTGCCCCGAGGCCCTTGTGAGTAGCGCGCCCCCGAGGGGGGTGATATGGGCTGCGCCATGTCGTCCGACCCGGCACCGGATCGTGGCCCCGAGCTGCCACCCGAGCGCGACGCATCGGAGATCGCGTGGGCGACCCTCACGTCGCCGGCGACCCTGGTCCTGTTGCTGCTCACCGCGGGCGCTCTCGCCCTGGCAGGGGCCCTGGTGCCGCAAGGGGCCGACCGCGCGGGCCTGCTCGCCGCCTACCCCTACGCTGCCGCACGTGCCATCGAGCTCTCGGGCCTCCACCACGTCACCACCTCCTGGCTCGCCCTCCTGGTGGCCCTCCTGCTGGCGCTGAACGTGGTGGGGCTGCTGCTGCGGCTCCGCCTCGTCGAGCCCCTGGCCGAGCGGCTGCGAGCGGGCAGCGCCGGCGCGGCCACCACCGTGGTCACGCGCTGGGTCCACGCCGATCGCGCCGCCGTGGAGGCGACGCTGCGGAGCGCATCGGGTCCGGGCCCGAGGCTCCGCGGCAGCGGACCCTGGCACAGCGGCCTCTTCGTCGAGTCGATCGGCGTGCTGCTGGCCGGGGCCATCGCCCTGGCGGCCGGCGCCTTCGTGGCCGACCTCGCGGCCCTCGACGGCCGGGTCCGCCTCCAGGAGGGCATGGTGCCGGACGAGAGCGGCGTCGTGCAGGCACGCGTCAGGGAGGGCAGCGCCTGGATCGATGGGGAGCTGCCGGTGACCCTGGCTTGCTCCGCGGCGGATCCGGCCGACGCCTCCCGCCACCGGACCTGCGTCGTCGCCAGCGGGGCCGGCACCTCCCGGATCACCGTGGCCGCGGGCCGGGAGAGCGAGGTCGCCGGGGTGATCCTGCGGCCCCGCGCCGAGCACCCGCTGCCGGACGCGACCGGGCCCCGCCTCCTGCTCACCCGTCAGGGGGGTAGGCCGGAGGTGCTCAGCGCAAAGCATGGACGGACCTACGAGCTCGCGGGTGGGGAGCACATCACCACGTGGCGGGGCCCGGACGGCCCCCTGGTGCTCCTGAGGGCCGAAGAGGGGGCCCGCCCGACGCTGCTCGTCCCAGCCCTCGGCCGTCCTGAGGAGGTCGCCGCCGCATGGCCCCTGGACGTGCGCGGCGTCCCGGCGTGGGAGGTGGAGCTCGACGTCCAGACCGAGCCCCACCGGCCCCTGCTGCTGGCCGGGTTGGCGCTCCTCCTGCTGGGCCTCGTCCTGCTCCTGGCGATCCCCCAGCTCAGCATCGTGCTCGACGAGCAGGACGAGGGCGTCCTGCTCCGGGCCTGGTCCTTGAACCGCCCCGCCATGCCCTCCGCGACCCTGGAGCGCCTGGTGGCGGGCCTGGGCGCGGGATCGGGGGCCTCCGGATGAGCGCTCGCCTCCCCACGGTGCTGGGAGCGCTCCTTGCGCTCTCGGGTCCGGTCCTGGCGCTGATGAGCGGCGGGCTCTCCGGCGCCGTGATCGCGCTGGGGCTCGCGGGAGTCGTCGCATGTGGAGGCCTCGTGGGCGCCTCGTTGGGGTTGCTCGGCGTGCTCGCTGCGCTCTCCCACGGGGCGGCGCCGGCGCTCCCGCTCACGGCCGTCGCCCTCGGTGGCCCCCTGGCGGCCGGGGCCGCGCTCGGGCTCCTGGTCCGCTGCCTTGACGCAGGCGGCGCCTGGCTGGTCGGCGCGCGAGGCGCTGGCACGGTGACCCTCCTGGCGCTGATCGTCGGCCTCCTCGGCCTCGTCCCGGACGAGCACGTCCGGCTGGTGGACGAGGCGGGGATGCCGCGGACCCTGGATGCGGTCGTCCACGATCCGCTGATGGGCACCCGGATCGCAGGTGAGGTCCCCGCGGTGGTGGCGGCGGCTCCGAGCCTGGAGGGGCTCGCGAAGGGCAGCCTCTGGATCGCCCCCCTCGGGGCCTGGCTCCTGTTGCTCGCGTTGGCCCTCGGGCAGGAGCGCGTGGGGCGCTGGGCGCTCGCTGTGGCGGGTTCGGCCGTGGCGGCGGCGGGCGGCGCAGGGCTGGCGCAGCTCCTCGGCGGTCCCCTCCCACTGCCGGACGCTCATGGCCTGGCCCTCGACCTGGCGGCGCTGACCGGGGCGGGGGGGGCGGTGCACATCCTCGACGCTCCCACCACTGGACACCTCTCGCTGGCCTCGCGGCCGATGATCGACGGCCTGCGCCTGCTGGGGGGGCTGGCGCTCGTGGCGCTCGCCCTGCGTGGGCTCCGAGGCGCGGGGATGGGCGGTCCCGCCCCGGCAGTCGATGGAGCCCCGGCGCTCTCGCCGATCGCCCTCCTCGCGGCCACGGCCCTGGCGATCCTGGCCAGCGCCGCCCTGGCTCCGAGCGCCTCGGCTTGGATCACCGCGGCGGGCGGGCTCTGTGCCCTGGCCGCCCTCGTCGGTGGGTGGCTGCTGCCTCGCTCGAGTCGCCTGCCCTGGGATGCCCTGACCACCGGGATCGCGGTGATCGCGTTGGGTTGGTGCGGCGCCCTGGCCGGGTGGCTCGGCGCGGCCTGATGAACGCGCGCGTCCGGGCGCGCCGGGCTACCATCGTCCCATGAGCCCCAAGCGCCGGCGCCGACGTCCCTTCGCTTTCGTGGTGGGGGTGGTGGTCCTCGGCGCCGCCATCGGCTGGCTCTGGTATACGGTGTTCAGCCCGCTCTTCAGCGATCCGAAGGACTGGATCCACAAGGAGCGTCGCTTCCGCAGGGTGCTCCACGAGGTGCTCACCGGCGGAGGCCCGGGTGCGCCACCGGAGCCGACGCTCCCTCCCTGGCCTGGGGAGCTGGACGACACGGCGCACCGCATCGTGGCCTGCGCGGAGGGGCAGGTGGCGCGAGGCGTGCGCCTCACCGGGCGCTATCACGGCATGGACTACCCGTGGGGGGACCTGCCGGAGCACCTCGGCTCCTCGCCCGACCTGGTCGTGCGGTGCCTGCGCACCATCGGGCTCGACCTGCAGCAGTTCATCCACATCGATCGGGTCCGCCATCCGCGGCGCTATCCGCTCCATCTGTGGAGCCACGGAGCGCCGGACAGGGCGATCGACCATCGCCGGCTGCCGAACCTGCACGCCTTCGTGCGGGAGTTCGGCGAGCGCCTCTCGGTGCTCGCAGACACCCCGGAGCGTCGCGCCGCCTTCCTGCCCGGCGACCTGGTGTTCTGGACCGGCGCCTCGGGAGGGGAGTACCCGACCCTCGCGGGCGTCGTGCTCGATCGGCGGGACGCCGAGGGCCTGCCGCGCGTCGCCACGCTCCACAAGGGCGAGGGCCGCGCCAGCGATCACCACCCCCTGGACCGGTGGCCCATCACCGGCCACTACCGCATCCGGCCGGAGGGGGTGCTGGAGGGCTTCCTCGAGGCCAACCCCACCGCGAGGCTGGAGCCATCGGGCTCGTAGCCGCTCCCGCTTCGCCGCCCCCGCAGGGAGGCAGGGGGCGCGGGCCCCGCCCAGCCGAGGGGAATTCCGGGAGCGGGAGAAGACACACATTTACAGCGTGTCCCCCCGCTGGAACACTGCGCGCGCCCTGCCCCTGCAAGGAGATCGGCCCCGTGCGCTCCCCGACCCCCATCGCCCTCTCGATCCTGCTGCTCGTCCTCCTCCCTGGCTGCGAGAAGGAGGAGGACATCGCACCCGCCACGCCCACTGCCAAAGCGAAGCCCGCGGAGAAGAAGGCCGAGGCTGCGACCGCCGAGGAGGGGGCCGCGAAGCCCGCCGAGCCAGCGGCGAGCGCGGCAGACAAGGCTGGCACCGACGAGGGCCAGGAGGCTCCCTCTGAGCTGATCCTGGGCGACGAAGTGTCCGCGGAGGTCGCGGCCTTCATGAAGACCCACTACAAGGGCCTGACCGCCGCCCGCGACGCAGTGATCGCCGGAGACCTCGGCGCGTACGCCGAACATATGAGGGCCCTCGGCCAGATCGAGGCCCCCCCCGATCTCCCTGTGGGCTGGGCGCCCTTCATCAAGGCGCTCAGGCATTGGGCCACGGGGGGGGCGGGTGCGGCCGACATCAAGGCGGCCGGCGCGGCCGTGGGGGTGGCTGCCACCGTCTGCGCCAACTGCCATACGGCCTCGATGAGCTCGCGCATCATCGCCAGCGGCGAGCCCCCGCCACCCTCCGACGCGCTCAAGTCCTATATGCAGCGCCACGCCTGGGCCATGAAGCATATGTGGAACGGCATCTTCGGCCCGGACGACCAGGCATGGCTCGAGGCCGTCAAGGTCCTCGACGCGACCCCCATCCACGAGGCGCCCTTCCCGGAGGCGCGCAAGCTCGACGAGGTCCAGGAGGCCCTCGCGAACGATGTGGACGCGCTCGCGACGAAGGGGCTCGTGGCCAAGGTGCCCCAGCGAGCCGTCATCTTCGGCGAGCTCATCGCCACCTGCGGGACCTGCCACGCCAACGAGTAGGGGACTGCAGGAAGGAGCCGACCAGGTGGGCCTCGAAGGGCTGCAGGCTCGAGAAGATCCGGACCGGCTGGGGAGGAAGCGCCATAGGTGTCGATCCTGACACGAATGTCGCACAGAGCCCATGACCTCGGACGTTTCTGCGCAGCGCGCGCTTGCTGCGGCGTTCCCAGGGATCGTGGCGATCGTCCAACAGCAGCCTGGGTAAGCGCGACGCCTGCCCCGCCGAGGAGGGGGGCTGGTACGCGCCTTGCTACGACAAGGGCCAGACCGGAACCCGGGACAGCCCGGACCCCGACCGGAGGCGAACGTGGCACCCTCTCCTTATCGAACCCGACGCGAGCTCCCCTCCACCCGGACCGATCTCGTCTACGAGCGCGCCGCCGAGGACCATGCGGACGTGCTCTTCCTCGTGGCCTGCCTCGGCATGCTGGCGGTCACGGTCGTGATCTCGATGGCGATGCTGGTGTAGCGCCGCCCGAGCGAGGCTCGAAGGTCCGCTGGAGGCCCGCCGCAGTGGAAGGTCGCTAGCCGACCCCTGCGATCGATGCCCGGGCCTGGAGGCCATCTTGATCCGGGCCACCACCGATGCGAGCCTGCCGGCGATGAGCTCCTCGGCCCCATCCACAGGCCGCGCCCCCCTCGTGGTGGTGGGCCTGACCGGCGGCATCGCCTCCGGCAAGTCGACCGTGGCGCGCCTCTTCCGGGAGCGAGGCGTTCCGGTGATCGACGCCGATCAGATCTCGCGGGCCGTGGTGGTGCCACCGAGCCCCGTCCTCGACCGCATCGCGGCCCACTTCGGGGCCGAGATGCTGCTGCCGGACGGTACGCTCGATCGCGCCCGGCTCGGGGCCCATGTCTTCGCCGATCCCGAGGCCCTCGAGATCCTCAACCGCCTCGTCCACCCTGCGATCCTGGCCCAGGTGGCCGCCCGCATGGTCGAGCTCCAACGGGAGGGCCACCCTTGGGCCGCGTACGAGGCCGCGCTCGTCCTGGAGAGCGGCCTCGCCCCCGGGCTCGGTGCCCTGGTCTGCGTGGTCGCCGGCCGCGAGCGGCAGCTCGAGCGCATCCTCGCCCGCGACGACCTGGACGAAGAGCGCGCCCGCGCCCGCATCGACGCCCAGACCAACGACGACGCCCGCCGCAGCGCAGCGGACCACGTCATCGAGAACGCCGGCACGCTCGAGGCCCTCGAGGCTCGCACCCACGAGCTCCTCGACGCCCTCGTCGAGCGCTTCGGCGAGCCACTTCCTAGATCTGGATGATCCGCGAGCGGTTGAGCTGCTCGAGCGCCGCGCAGGTCACCAGGGGCGTCACCTTCGAGGTGTCCATGATCTCCTGCAGGGTCCTCTCCCCGTCCACGAGGGAGAAGAGCGCGCCGAGGGAGGGCATCTCCAGGTAGGCGGGGGGCATCGAGTCCATCGGCACGTCGCCGCGGACCGGGATCTTGGTGAAGGGGCCGATGTAGCCCTCGTAGAGGTGGAGCAGCTTGTCGCTGTTCAGCTTCACGAACTCGCTGGCCTCGCCATCGAGCTCCCCGAGCATGAGGAGGCGCTCGAGGGAGATGAGCGCGCCCTCACCGTCGTTGATGCTGAAGAGCCAGAGCACGTCCTCGTAGAGCAGCTCCGCTTGACGACGCCGGAGGTCCCCACGGGCCTTGGAGGGGCGTCGCTCGCCCAGTCGGGTCGGGGCGTCGGCGAGCAGCTCCTCCTCGGCCGCCTCCTCGGAGGAGGGGAAGGAATCGTCGACGACGATGCCCTCCGACTCCGCGAAGGGGGGCGTGGTGGTCGGATCCACCTTGGAGGCCGCGGCGCTCTCGAGGAGCGCCCGCTCGTGGGCGTCGAGGCCGCCGGGCAGGTCGGCCTCGCGACGGAGGTGCCCGACCCGCTCCCTGAGGAGCTCGAGCACCTCGTCGAGGTCGGAGAGCTCCTGGGCGTGGGCGCCGAGGACGCCCTCCGAGCGAGCCAGGATCGCCAGGCGGCGCTTGCGTGCGCTCCGATCGGAGAGCACCGGCTCGAGCACATCGAGCACGCTTCGGGAGCCGGACTCGCTCATGCGTCGTCCAGCACGTGGTCGAGGATGTCCACCAGAGCCTCCACGTGGCCCTCCTCGAGCACCAGCGGCGGCGCGAAGCGGAGCACGTGGCCAGCGATGGTGGCCAACAGCAGCCCTCGCTCGTGGGCGGCGTCCACCACCCTCTTCGGCAGGCCCTCGATCGTCGGGTCCAGCTCCAGCCCGCGGAGCAGCCCCACGCCCCGCGCCTCCACCACCTTGTCCGGGTGGCGCTCTGCCAGACGCTCGCGCCCGACCTGGAAGACCTCACCAACCTCGTAGCAATCATCGAGCAGGCCCTCGACCTCGCTGGTGCTGAGCACCACGAG
>CAZEHU010000121.1:0-7363 GCA_964511605.1 uncultured Myxococcales bacterium | reverse complement strand
CGAGGCGGCGCCTCGCCGGAGATCCTCCTCCGCCTCGAGGCGCTCGGCCCCCTCGAGCTCGTCGCCGAGATCCTCCTCTGGGAGCGGGCCACCGCGCAGGGCATGCCGGAGACGGCCGAGCGCTGCGGCGATTGGGTCGCCCACGCTTTCCGCCGCATGGCCATCAGCGTCAGCTCCTACACGGAGCCCCGCTTCGAGATCTATGACAGGGTCCGCGAGGCCTGCTTGGAGCGCTACCCGGAGCTCGCCCGCTCCATCCTCACCTTCGACGCGCGGGTCGATCCGCGCCGGGTGGTGCCGCGGCGGCCCGCGCCCTGAGCGCCGCTCCCCTACGGGTAGCAGACCTTGTGGCTCTCGGGGTGCTTCTTGAAGTCCGGCGTGTTCACGTCGGGGCAGGCCTCGGCGATGGCGCTCTTGAGCTCTGCGATCTGCTCGGTACTCACGGCCATCGGGGTGAAGACCAGGGGCACGCCGCCCACATCGTCGGTGATGGCGGCCTCGAGCGAGCCCGCCAGATCGTCGGCCTCGCCCATGGTCCAGAGGTCCTCGAAGTTCTCCACGAAAGCGGCGGCCACCTCCGGGCGCCCCCAGCCGTGGACGATGACCAGGTTCTCGAAGGTCTCGTGCTCGGCGTTGTCCGAGAGGTTGTAGCTGCCGACCGCCACGGTGGACTCGTCGATGACCATATACTTGTGGTGCATCTGGATCGCGTACGAGTAGTGCCAGCGGTAGGCGTACCACTTGTAGCGGAGGGGGATGCCGCTCGCCTGCACCTCCCAGCCGAAGTAGAACCCGACGTCCAGGCACATCTGCTTGTCGCTCTCGGACCCGCCGGCGGACTCGAGGCAGGCCTCGAGCTCCTCGCTCTGATCCTGGTGCTTCCACCAGCTCGTATACTCCTGCCCATCGAGGAGCACCCGGATGTCCAACTCCGGGCGGGTCATGGCCTTCGCCATCAGGGCCTCGGCGATCGGGCGGGAGCGGAGGTGTGCCGAGGCCACGAGGATCGAGCTCTCGGCTCCCTCGATGAGCTCCACGATTCGGTCGGCCACGTGGTTCGAGCCGGTGAGCGTCTTGAACGTGGGGCCGTAGGTCGCGTGCACGTAGGGCTCGAAGTTCACCGAGGTGTAGACGGCGTCGACGCTCGGATCGGGGGGGATCATCGAGTCGCGGATCTCGATGGCGGCCGCCGGCTCGAGGTCCGCGGCCCAGACGAAGTCGCGGGCGTGGGTCCACATATGGTTGAACTCCTTCTGGAACAGGAGGTTCAAGCGGGCGTTGCCGTACGCGAAGAGGGTGGCCTCGTCGTACTTGGTGCCGGCGGACCAGGACCAGTTGGCGCTCCCGCTCGACAGCACGCCGCTCATCGCGTCCTCGATGGCGCTCCGCGGTCCGTCGATGAGCACGAACTTGTGGTGCATGATCTTGTTCACGTAGCGCACGTCCGCGCCCATCTCCTCGAGCAGGGCCGAGCGGGTGCCCTCCGGATCCTTCTTGTCCTCCTTCGCGGACTCGAAGATGACCCGGACGCTGACGCCGCGGGCGACGGCCTCCCCGACCGCCTCGAGCAGGGAGGCATCCCGGAAGCTGTACATAGCGATGTCCAGGCTGCGCTCGGCGGTGCCCATCAGGGCCTGGGCGCGGGCCAGGTGGCTCTCGGTCCAGGGCTGCGGCGACATCATCACCTCGATCTCGCCGCCGGTGGCGCCCCAGGCCACGCAGGGCGCCTCGACCATCGCCATGAGCTGCTCGAAGGCCACGGGGCCGACCCACGGCACCGCATCGAGCTCGTGGAGATCGGCGAACCACTGGTCGTCCTCGGTGCCGAGGAGGCCGTCGACGCCGGCCCGGAAGCCGAGGATGTTCTTGGCGGCGCGGGTATGGAGGCCCTGGCCCTTGAGGCCCTCGACCGAGACGCCGGCGGCGTTGACGACGCTCAGGACCTCGCTCTGTTGGCAGCCGTCGAAGACCCCGTCGGCCTTGCCGACCAGCGCCACGTCCGACTCGCCGTCCGCCAGCTCGGGGGTGGTGCCCTCATCACAGCCCAGGAGGGCTGCGCTCGAGGCCAGGGCCATCGCCAGGATGCGCCGGCCCCCTCCGCTCTCTCGGCTCGTCCCTCCCATCGACGTCTTCATCGCTGCCTCCCTGGGTCATGGCCCCGAGCGCCAGGGAAAGCAGGATGTGTGCCACTTCGGGAGTGCTGGAGATCATTGCACTTCCCGCCGGTCCTAGGGCTCCCCGACCCCACCTCGGCCGCCCCTCGGCCCACCAGGGGCCGCTCCGCCTGGGCATCGGGACCCCACCGACCCGGCGAGGCGTTGCGGCCTCAGGGGATGCGGCCTCAGGGGATGCGGCCTCAGGGGATGCGGCCTCAGGGCCATCGGACGAGGGCGATCAGGCTGACGCCGAAGGGCAGGCGGGCCCGGCCGACGAGGTGCCGCTCCGCGGCGAAGAGGGCCTCCAGGCTGGCCGCGATCGGCCCGGGCAGCCCATCGCCGACGTCCGCACGGCGCTCGCCGCCGGTTCCGATCAGGCGCCGTCCCACTCGGACCGCGGCGACCGGCGGGAAGAGCGAGGCGTTGTAGTAGCTCGCCCAGCAGAGGGCGAAGCCCGCGCGCTCGAGCAGCTCCACGAGCTCGGGGCGCCGGTAGCGGCGCCGGTGATGCAAGGCCTCGTCGTGGCCGCTCCAGAGGAGCATGAAGGCGGGCACGGTCACCAGGAGGTGGGCGCCCGGCCGCAGCAAACGAGCGGCCTCCGCCAGCGCGGGACCCTCGTCGTCGAGGTGCTCGAGCACATCGAGGAGCGTGATCAGGTCGAACGCGCCACCCTCCAGCCCCGTGGCCTCTGCGGAGGCATGGACCACGGAGGTCGCCGAGGCGCTGCCTGGCTCATCGAGCCCCTCTCGGGCGAACGCCACGGCGTCGGCAGAGGGCTCCACTCCCAGGACCTCGCCATGCTGCGCGAGCATGCCCAGGTTCCCACCGGTGCCGCAGCCCAGATCCACGATCCGCGCACCCGCCCGGAGCTCCAGGCGTCCGACGACCGCATCGAGCACGCGCCGCCTCCCCCGAAACCACCAGGAGCGCTGCTCCGCCTCGTGCATGCGGGTGTACTCTGCGTGGTCCATTCGCTACAGCCCGGCGCCCGGTGGGGACATCTAGAGGTTCACGCCCTCCCCGAAGGCCTGCCCCACCGCCTCGTGGATCGCCTCGGAGAGGGTGGGGTGGGCGTGGATGGTGCCCAGGATCTCCGCCTCGCTGACCTCCATCGTGCGGCCGAGGGTGAGCTCACCGATCAGCTCGGTGACCCCGTGGCCGATCAGGTGGGCGCCGAGGAGCTCGCCGGTCTCAGCGTCGAAGACCACCTTCACGAAGCCCTCGCTCGCGCTGGCAGCGAGGGCCTTGCCGCTGGCCGCGAAGGGGAAGCGTCCCACCTTCACGGCCCGCCCGCCCTCCCGGGCCTTGGCTTCGCTGAGGCCGACGCTGGCGATCTGGGGCTCGCAGTAGGTGCAGCCGGGGATGTTGTCGTATGCCACGGGTCTGCCGGCGTGGCCCGCGATGCGCTCGACGCAGTGAAGGCCCTCCGCGCTGGCTTTGTGCGCCAGCCAGGGCGGCCCGGCGCAGTCGCCGAGAGCGTAGATCCCGCGGCAGGTGGTCCTCAGATCCTCGTCGACGACGATGGCGCCTCGCTGGACCTCGACCCCGCAGGCCTCGAGGCCCAGGCCCTCCACGTTGCCCATCACGCCGATGGCCACGAGGACCCGGTCCACTCCGTCGATCGTCGTGGCGGCGTCGCCCTCCGCAGCATCGGCGGCCCGCAGCGCGGCCGAGACTCCCTGGGCGCCGACCTGGATGTCCGAGGCCACCGTGCTGGTGTGGATCTCGATGCCCTGTCGGACAAGCGAGGCCCGGAGCGCCTCGGAGACCTCCTCGTCCTCGACCGGGACGAGGCGATCGGCCATCTCCACCAGCACCACCTCGGTACCCATCGCGTTGTAGAAGTACGCGAACTCGCAGCCGATGGCGCCGGCCCCGATCACCAGGAGGCGTCCCGGCTGCTCGCCCAGGATCATCGCCTCCCGGGAGCTCAGGACGCGCTCGCCGTCGAAGGGGGTCCCGGGCAGCGGTCTCGGGCGGGCCCCGGTGGCGACGATGATGTGGGCGGCGTCGAGGATCTCCTCGGCGCCCTCCGCGTCGGCCACCACGACCCGTCCCGGGCGGTCGAGGCGCGCCTCGCCTGCGATGTGCGTGACTCCGTACTTGGCGAAGAGGGAGGCGACTCCCTTGTTCAGGCGCCTGGCCACCTTGCGGCTGTGGCCGATCACCTTGCCCCAGTCCACCTCTACGCCGCTGACCCTGAGGCCGATCTTCTTCGCGTCCGCCATCTGCCGGCGCAGGGTGCCGGTGTGCAGGAGGGCCTTCGAGGGGATGCAGCCCCAGTTCAGGCAGACGCCGCCGAGCTCGGCGCGCTCGACGCAGGCGGCGCTCAGGCCGAGCTGGGAGGCGCGGATCGCCGCCACGTAGCCCCCGGGTCCGCCACCGATGACCAGGACGTCGAAGCTCCGGGTCGCATCGCTCATCAGGCGCCTCCAGGAGATCTACAGGACGAGGGCGAGGGGGCGCTCGAGGAGCCGCCTCACGGTCTTCAGGAACTCGGCGCCCATGGCCCCGTCGACGACCCGATGATCGCAGGACAGGGTCATGCTCATCACCTGGCCGGCCACCACCGCGCCCTCGCGGACGACCGGCTGCGGCCGGAGCGCGCCGACCGCCAGGATGCAGGCGGCGGGCGGGTTGATGATCGCGGTGAAGTGCTCGATGCCCAGCATGCCGAGGTTCGAGACGCAGAAGGAGTTGCCGCTGTACTCCTCGGGCTGGAGCTCCCCGGCGCGCGCGCGCCGAGCCAGGGCTCGCGCCGCTCTGGACAGGCCCACGACGTCGTGGCGCTCTGCGCTGGCCATCACGGGCGTGATGAGGCCGTCGGGCATCGCCACCGCGAAGCCGAGGTGCACCGAGCCGTAGCGGCGGATCGTGGCGCCCTCCCAGCCGGCGTTCACCTCCGGGTGCTCCAGCAGGGCCAGCACCACCGCCCGGTGGATGAGGTCGTTGTAGCTGATGCGCGCCTCGTCCTGGACCTCGTTGAGCTCCCGGCGGAGGGCCACGAGGGGCGCGGCGTCGGCGGTGATCGTCAGGTAGAAGTGGGGGGCGCCCTGCTTCGCCTCGACCAGGCGGCCCGCGATGGTCTTGCGCATCTGGGTGACCCGCACCGACTCCGCGGGGGGCACCGGACGGGAGCTCGGAGCCCGCACGCGGCGCGTGGCGTCGAGGCCCTCGAGGTCGCGGAGGATGATGCGCCCGTGGGGGCCGCTGCCGGCGACCGTACCGAGATCGATGCCTCGCTCCGCCGCCAGCCGGCGCGCGAGCGGGGTGACCTTGAGGCGCACCCCCTCGTCGTCGACCGGGGCCGGGCCCGCATGCTCTGTCGCAGGCGAGGAGGCAGGAAGGGCTTGGGCGATCGTGGAGGGCCGAGGAGGGGGTGCCGTGGGGGTGGAGGGCGCCTCGGGGGCAGAGGGCGCTGACGCTGCGTCCGCCGCACCCTCCCCGGCGGCCGCGATCGCCGCTGCCACCTGCGCCTCGAGCTCGGGGATCAGAGCGGAGACGTCCTCTCCCTTGTCGCCCAGCACCGCCATCGGTGTGCCCAGGGCGACCGCCTCTCCTTCGGGCAGGACGAGGCCGAGCAGCACGCCCTCGTCGAAGCTCTCGAAGGTCATCACGGCCTTGTCGGTCTCGATCTCCGCTAGGGCCTCCCCGGCCTCGACGCTCTGTCCGACGGCCTTGAGCCAGCGGGCGACCACGCCCTCGCGCATGGTATCCGAGAGCCTCGGCATCTGAACGATGGTCGCCATGGCGTCCTCCCCCCTCAGTCCAGGTAGCAGACCGCGCGGATGGCGCGGATCACGTCGGAGGGATCGGGCTGGACCAGGTGCTCCAGGTTCTCCGCGTAGGGCATCGGCACGTCCAGGGAGGTCACGCGGGTCACCGGCGCGTCGAGCCAGTCGAAGAGGTCGTGCTGCACGCGATACGCCAGCTCCGCTCCGATGCCGCCGTAGGGCCAGCCCTCCTCGACGGTGACGACACGGTGGGTCTTCTTCGCCGAGCGGCTGATGGCCTCCATGTCCAGGGGTCGGAGGGTCCACAGGTCCACCACCTCCACGCCGACGCCCTCCGGCGCGAGCGCCTCGGCGGCGGCGAGGGCGTGGTGCAGCCCCTTGGAGTAAGCGAGCACCGTGACGTCCGTGCCTTCTCGCTTCACATCCGCGCGGCCGAGGGGCAGCACGTGATCCTCGGCGTCGGAGACCTCGCCGGTCATGGAGTACATGACCTCGGACTCGAGGAAGATCACCGGATCATCGTCTCGGATCGCGGCCTTGAGCAGCCCCTTGGCGTCGTTCGGCGTGCCGGGCGCGACGACCTTGAGCCCCGGCACGTTGCAGAACCAGCTCTCCGTGGCCTGGCTGTGCTGGGCGCTCAGCATGTGGGCGGCGCCGTTGGGGCCCCGGAAGACGATCGGCACGTGGTACTGGCCGCCGGACATCAGGCGCATCTTCGCGGCGGCGTTCCAGATCTGGTCGAGGGCCAGGATCGCGAAGTTGAAGGTCATCATCTCGACGATGGGGCGCAGGCCTACCATCGCGGCGCCGATGCCGACCCCTGCGAAGCTGAGCTCGGTGATCGGCGTATCGACCACGCGCCGCGCCCCGTACTTCGCGAGGAGGCCCTGCGAGACCTTGTAGGCCCCCTGGTACTGCGCCACCTCCTCGCCCATGAGGAAGACGCGCTCGTCGCGCGCCATCTCCTCGTCCATGGCCTGGTTCAAGGCCTCGCGGATCGACAGAGTCGCCATGGGGCTACTCCTCGCCCCGGACGTGGGGGGTCGTGAAGGCGTCGGCCCGCCACTGGAGCGGCTCCTTGTAGACGTAGCGCCCGACGTCCTCGAGGCTCGGCTCGGGCGAGTCGAGCGCGAAGTCGACCGCGTCCGCTGCCTCCTCCTTGGCGGCCTTGTCCCAAGCTTTGATGTCCTCCTCGCTGGCCCAGCCGCGCTCGACGAGGGCGCCGGCGGCTCGGACGATCGGGTCGCGCGCCTTCTCGGCGTCGACCTCCTCCTTGGTGCGGTACTTGGCCGGATCGCTCATGGAGTGGCCGCGGTAGCGGTAGCAGCGGGCCTCGATCAAGGTCGGGCGGCGGGTCGTGCGTGCGCGCTCGGCGGCCTCGTGGGTCACGCGCCACATGGCGGCGACGTCCATGCCGTCCACCACCACGCCGTCCATGCCGAAAGCGGCGGCCTTCGTGGCGAGATCGCTGAT
>CAZEHU010000120.1:0-7371 GCA_964511605.1 uncultured Myxococcales bacterium | reverse complement strand
CCTCGGCCTGCCGGCGGAGGCTGCTGGCGTCTACGAGCGCTCCGCCTGCACCGCATGGGCCGAGGGCCTCGAGCGCCCCTTGCTGATCGTGCACGGTACGGTCGACGACAATGTCTACTTCAGCCACGCGCTGAAGATGTCCGACGCGCTCTTCCGGGCCGGGCGGGAGCACGACTTCCTGCCCCTCAGCGGCTTCACCCATATGGTGCCGGATCCGCTCGTGACGACGCGGCTCTACGGCCGCATCGTGCAGCACTTCGCCCGGCACCTCATCGTGGAGCCGCCCCCTTGAAGAGCATCCTGAAGGTCGCCTTCGGCTTCCTCGTGGTCTTCGTGCTGCTGGGCTCCTGCATCCCGCTGCTCATCCTGCTGACCCCGTGGCGGACGGCCCGCATCAAGCTGACGAACCACTACGGGACCCTGCTCGGCTGGTCGGTGGTGAAGATCTCCGGCGTCGATCTGACCGTCTCCGGTCGGGAGAAGGTCTCGGCCGACCGCCCCGCGATCTACGTAGGCAACCACACCTCGATGCTCGACGCCTTCACGTCGATCTGGCTCTCGCCGGCCGGCACGGTCGGCGTGGCAAAAAAGGAGATCCTGTACTACCCGGTCTACGGTCAGGGCTGGTACCTGTCGGGGCACCTGACCATCGATCGCTCCAACCGTGAGGCCGCCGTCCGATCCATGAAGGAGACCGGGGACCTCGTCCGCGAGCACGGCCTTCACATCTTCCTCTGGCCGGAGGGGACCCGCGCCCGCGATGGCCGCCTGCTGCCCTTCAAGAAGGGGTTCGTCCACCTGGCCCTACAGACCGGCCTCCCGATCATCCCCTTCGTCACGACCAACGGCCACCTGGCCATCGAGAAGGCCAGCCTCGAGGTACGCTCGGTCCCGATGACCATCCGCTGGCTCGACCCCATCGACACCTCCGCCTGGACCCTCGATACCCTCGATCAGCACGTCGCCGACGTCCGCCAGGTCTTCCTCGACGCCCTGCCCCCGGAGCAGCGTCCCTCCGCTCCCACATAGCTCGCGTCTCACACGAGTCATGTGGGCGAGCGGGTGGCGCTCGTGGGGCTCCTGGCGTGGTACCGTCGTGTCCTCGCCGAGACCTTGGGCTCGGCCGGGAGGTCGTTGTTGATCGCGGCACGCTCACTCGTGGACTGGCGCAGGGGCTCGAGCGTCGTCCTGCTGGCGGGGCTGGCGGGGCTGCTGGCGTGCAGCGCCGCGGACGATGGCCCGCAGTCCGAGCCGGAGGGCGCCGCTGCGGCCGCAATCGAGGAGGGGGTCGACGGGTCGTGGTGGCGACCGGCGCCCGGGACCTCGTGGCAGTGGCAGCTCACCGGGGACCTCGACACCAGCCTTGACGTCGCGATGTACGACCTCGACCTCTTCCGCCTCGAGGCCTCGGACGTGGAGGCACTCCAGGCCGATGGCCGCGTCGTCACCTGCTACTTCTCAGCGGGCACGCGGGAGGACTGGCGCGACGACGCGGACGGCTTCGCCGCGGAGGCCATCGGCGAGCCCCTCGAGGACTGGCCGGACGAGAGCTGGCTCGACGTCCGCCACGAGAGCGTGCGCCACATGGCCGAGGTACGCCTGGACGCGGCCCTGGCGCTCGGCTGCGACGCGGTTGAGCCGGACAACGTCGACGCCTACGAGAACGACTCCGGCTTCCCCCTCACCGAGGCCGACCAGCTCGACTTCGTGCTCTTCCTCGCCACCGAGGCCCACGGGCGCGGACTCTCGGTCGGGCTCAAGAACGCCCTCGGCCTCGTGGAGGCCGCGCTACCGCACTTCGACTGGGCCTTGAACGAGGAGTGCCACATCTACGAGGAGTGCAGCGAGCTCCAGCCCTTCATCACCGCCGACAAGGCCGTCTTCCACGTCGAGTACGTCGACGACATCAGCGATCAAGCCGCCGTCGATGCCCTCCTCGCCTCCACCTGCGCCGACCCCGCCACCGCGGGCTTCTCCACCCTGGTCAAGGGGTGGGATCTGGAGGCCTTCAGGGCGACGTGTCCAGCAGATCCCTGACCGACTCGATGATGCCTTCGGCCGAAGCCAGGTCCTCCGTCCAACCCGCGGGGGTCTGGTGCCAGTCGCCCTGGTATTCCGCGAGCATTCGCCGATCGAAGAGCCGGTGGATGGCGCCGGAGGTCGTCACCGGCAGCCGATGGGTAGACTGGAGGTGTTGGCCCACCAGGCCGGGGATCGCGGAGTGCCGCCGCGGGAATACGTCGCAGGTAGCCAGTGCCGCAGAGACGTAGCTGAACACGGCGTAGTACAGCCGGCTCGTGGCGCTGTCCAGGTGTCCAGCACCAGCGAGCAGCCGGGCCGCCGCCAGGGCCTCGTCGCCTTTCGCGCGGGCCTCCTCGATGGTGAGCTCGCGGTTCCCGGGGCTCATACCGAGATCCCCTCACGATCCAGGTCCTCCGCCAAGGGCCGCTCCCGGAGACGCATCCTCTCGAGGTGCTCCGTCGATAGGGTGATCGTCGACAGGGGTAGGATGCGACCCTCGGAGGCCTCATCGAGGATCAGCGACACCGTCGCTTCGTTGGCCGCCCCTCGATGCTCCGCGTCGGTCAGGCCGTCGATCACGATGACCACGTCGACGTCGCTGTCCTGGTGCTGTTCGCCGCGCGCCCACGATCCGAAGAGGCGCACGTCGTGGACTCGGCCAGGGAAGGCCGCCTCGTGGCGAGCGCGGAGGGACTCGAGCAAGGGGCGTAGTTCGGCCGGGAGGCGGCGGCTCACATCGCGAGGGTAGCACGCGCCGGGAGCCCGGGGGGGGCATCGGAGTGGGCTGCTCTCGCGACAAATGAACGCCGGCCGCGGGCCCCCGAACGGTATCTCCGTGCCAGGGAGGGTGTGGCGAACGCTGCCCATCCGGCATATGGACCCACCATGAACGATCGCGCGACCGCCGCCGCTCCCCCCATCCTCACCGCCAGCCGCACCGAGGACACCGTCCTCGAGCGCTACGGCGCGGCTTCGAAGGCCGTGGAGGCCGCCCTCTGCTGCCCGACCTCCTACGATCCCAGGTGGCTCGAGGCGATCCCGGACGAGGTCCTCGAGGTGGACTACGGTTGTGGCGATCCATCGCGGTGGGCCCATGAGGGGGACGTGGTGGTCGACCTCGGCTCTGGCTCCGGCAAGATCGCCTTCATCCTCTCTCAGGTCGTCGGGGCCGAGGGCCGCATCATCGGGGTCGATCTGAACGACGATATGCTTGCCCTCGCGCGTCGCTCGGCCCCCGTGGTCGCCGAGCGCGTGGGCTGGGCGAACATCGAGTTCCGCAAAGGTCGGATTCAGGACCTGGAGCTCGATCTCGCTGGCCTCGAGCGCTGGCTCGCCGAGCGCCCGGTCAGCGACATCGACAGCCTGCGCGCGATGGAGGCGGAGGTGGAGCGCCTGCGCGCGGCCGTCCCCCTCGTCGCGACGGATAGCGTGGACCTGGTCGTCTCCAACTGCGTCCTGAACCTGGTGCCCGGCCCTGAGAAGCCCGCCCTCTTCCGCGAGATCCACCGGGTCCTGCGCAGAGGGGGCCGCGCCGTCATCAGCGACATCGTCTCCGACGAGAGCGTGCCCGAGCACTTGCAGGCCGATCCCGAGCTCTGGAGCGGCTGCATCTCCGGCGCCTTTCGCGAGGACCTCTTCCTCGCAGCCTTCGAGGACGCTGGCTTCTACGGCGTGGAGATCGTGGAGCGCCAGGCCGAGCCCTGGCGGGTGGTCGAGGGCATCGAGTTCCGCTCCCTGACCGTGCGCGCCTACGTCGGCAAGGGGGGCCCCTGCCTCGAGCGCAAGCAGGCCGTAGTCTACCGTGGCCCCTGGAAGGCGGTCATCGACGACGACGGCCACACCCTCCACCGTGGCCAGCGCATGGCGGTCTGCGACAAGACCTTCCACCTCTACCTCGATCCCCATGGCCCCTACGCGGACCACCTCGAGCCGGTCGAGCCCCTTGAGCCCACTCCCCTCGACGAGGCCCCCCACTTCGACTGCTCCCGCGACCACGTCCGCCACCCGCGCGAGACCAAGGGCCAGGACTACGACGCCACGTTCACCGGCGATCCCGCGGACTGCGGGCCGGAGTGCTGCTGAGCTCCGAGCACGGCAACCGGCTATCCTCTCTGGTAGGATCGCGCCATGCTCTCCGTGCACGCCGCCGAGGATCCCGAGGTCGAGTCGCTCGTCGAGCGAGCGGCGGCGTCGGCGCGATCCGTCCTGGGACCCAGCTTGAGGGTGATCTGGTTCGGCTCCTGGGTGCGCGGGGAGGCCGCGCCCCGGTCGGACATCGATCTGGCGCTCGATGCAGGGGCACCGATTGCGCTCGAGCGCTTCGCGAGGGTCCGCGAGAGTGTGGAGTCCCTCCCGACGCTCCGGACCTTTGACCTCGTGGACCTGCACACGGCGTCGGAGGCGCTCCGCGAGATCATCAGAGTCGAGGGTCGCGCTCTATGAGCCACGATCCTGGAGGGGCACTCGCCCAGGCCGTGGAGCGCCTCCGGCAAGCTCTCCTGGAACCGGAGACCCCGCTGCACCGAGACGGCACCATCCAGCGCTTCGAGTTCTCCTTCGAGCTCGCGTGGAAGGCGCTGCAGAAACACCTTCGAAGCGAAGGCCTCGACTGCGCCTCGCCGCGCTCCTGCCTCCGGCTCGCCTGGCGCCAGCGCCTTCTCGAGGACGAGGAGGCCTGGCTCGCGATGCTGGAGGACCGGAACCGGACCTCCCACACCTACGATGAGGCGTTGGCTATCGAGGTGTATCGGCGCCTGCCTGGCCACCTCGAGACCCTCTCGGCCTTATCAGAGGCGCTGCACCTGGCCCAGGCGGACTGAGCGCGGCGGACCGAGATCTCCCTCCGGAGATCGATCGGACGGCCCATGGGTCGAACCTCCACGTCCTACCCGGAGGAGGAGACCCATGAGCCTGGGGCCAGCCGTCGCGATCGCCCTCTCCCTGTCCGTCCCCACCAAGGCTCCCGAGGACCTCGAGGTACTGCTCGGCGTGCTGGCCGAGCCACCCGCCGAGGAGCAGCTCTTCGGCGATGTGCTGGCCGGCGCCTTCGACGAGGCGGGCGATCCTACGCCCTCCCGCGGACAGGCCTTCGAGCCCCTGCCCTTCGCCCACGGCATGCGCCACCTGGCCGGCGCCTCCCTGGCCCTCGACGCCGAGCGCGGTGCGCTCCTCGTCGTGGACAACGAGCACCACGCCCTCCGCATCCTCGACGCACGCAGCCTCACGGAGCGGGCCCGTGTCGAGACGGGCCAGCGACCCGAGCAGGTGGTCGTGGCCCCCCCGGACAACCCGAACCTCGCCGAGCCCACGGTCGAGGTCGCCGCCCTGACGTCCCTACAGGTCCACGGCAAGCGCCTCTTCGAGAGCGAGGACGTCGGCTGCTCGAGCTGCCACGAGCCCTCCGAGGGTTTCGTCGATGGGATGCGCCACGAGGTGGGCACCACCTCCGCCGCCGAGGCGAAGCTCTGGGAGGAGGAGAAGGGCCGCATCGTGGACCGCATGCCCTCGAGCGGGAACCTCCTCCTGGGTCTCGCGGTCATCAGCGCCGGCGTCGTACCTGGTGACGCTCTGAGGCGAGGCGGCGCCGATCACACCCCGTGGTACTCCCGATACCACGTCACGAAGCGACGGATGCCCTCGTCGATGGGTGTCGTCGGGCGGTAGCCCACGGCCTCGAACAGGGCGTCCACGTCCGCGTGGCTCGCGGGCACGTCGCCGGGCTGCATCGGCATCAGGTGTTTGTCCGCCTTCCGGCCCAGCTCGCACTCGACGAGCTCGATCATGTGCATCAGCTCGACCGGCTGATCGCTGCCGATGTTGTAGACACGCCAGGGCGCTCTGCTCGAGGCGGGCGTGGGACGCCGCGGGTCGAACGCCGGATCGGGACCCGGCACGGCGGCGAGAGTGCGCACCACGCCCTCGACGATGTCGTCGATGTAGGTGAAGTCCCGCCTCATGTCCCCGAAGTTGAAGACCTTGATGGGCCGCCCACTCAGGATGGCATCCGTGAACAGGAAGAGGGCCATGTCCGGCCGCCCCCACGGGCCATAGACCGTGAAGAAGCGCAGCCCCGTCGTCGGGATGCCGTACAGGTGGCTGTACGCATGGCTCATCAGCTCGTCGGCCTTCTTCGTCGCGGCGTAGAGCGAGACGGGGTGGTCGACGCTGTGGGATACGGAGAAGGGGAGCTGCTCGTTGCCCCCGTACACGGAGCTCGAGGAGGCATAGACCAGGTGCTCTACGCCTTGGTGGCGGCAGCCCTCGAGGATGTTGAGGTGCCCGAGGACGTTGGCCTCGATGTAGGCGTGGGGATGCTCGACCGAGTAGCGGACGCCCGCCTGTGCCGCCAGGTGGACGACGCGCTCGAAGCCCTCCTCGGCGAAGAGGCGCTCCATCGGCTCCTTGTGAGCGACGTCCAGCCGGACGAAGCGGAAGCCCTGATTGGCCAGGAGGCGCTCGAGCCGAGTCTCCTTTAGGCGAACATCGTAGTAGTCGTTGAGGTTGTCGAGGCCGACGACCACGTGGCCATCGGCTAGGAGGCGCTCGGCGGTGTGGTAGCCGATGAAGCCGGCGGCGCCGGTGACCAGGATCTTCTTCTTCGCCTCGGACACGGGACCCTCCTACAGGGACCAGTAGCTGTGATGAGCGGGCACGGACGTGGGCTCGAGGACCGAGCAGACGTCCACGATCACGCCCCCAGCCCCGAGTCCCGCCCAGAGATCCGCAGGGGAGCGCTGGATGTATTCGTCGTGCGGGGCGGCCAGAATGATCGCATCGAGGGCCACCAGGGCGTCCCAGGGAGCTCCGGGGCGCCCATAGGCTCGCTCGACGTCCTCGGCCTCGGCGAGGGGATCGTGCAGGAGGAGCTCGATGTCCAGCTCGTCGAGCTCCCTCACGATCGAGCGTACGCCGCTGTTCCTGAGGTCGGGCACGTTCTCCTTGAACGTGAGGCCCAGGATCGCGACCCGCGCGCCACGGACCGCGCCCCCGCGCGCGATCAACATCTTCACGAGCTTATGCGCGACGTGAGCGCCCATCCCGTCGTTGATGCGCCGGCCGGCGAGGATCACCTCCGGGTGGTACCCCACGGCCTGCGCCTTGGCCGTCAGGTAGTAGGGATCTACGCCGATGCAGTGGCCCCCGACCAGTCCGGGGCGAAAGGGCAGGAAGTTCCACTTCGTGCCCGCGGCCTCCAGGACCTCCTTCGTACGCACCCCGAGACGATCGAGGATGAGTGAGAGCTCGTTCATGAGCGCGATGTTGATGTCGCGCTGGGTATTCTCCAGCACCTTCGCCGCCTCCGCGACCTTGATGGAGGGCGCCCGGTGCACGCCCGCGTCCACTATGTGC
>CAZEHU010000119.1:0-7382 GCA_964511605.1 uncultured Myxococcales bacterium | reverse complement strand
ATGAGCTGGATGATGTTGGGATGGCGGATCGCAGCGATGGCCCGCGCCTCCTGCTGGAAGCGGGCCACCTCCTTGAGCTCGCGGGCGAGCTGGGTCTGGAGGATCTTGACCGCCACGGTGCGACCCACCGCGAGCTGCACGCCCCGATACACCGCCCCGAAGCCGCCGCGCCCGATCAGACGCTCGAGGCGGTAGCGCTCCTCGAAGATCTGTCCCTCGCGCGGATCGGGGCCGTCCTCCTCGGCGTAGGCTGCGGCATCGACGGTCTGGTAGCCGTCGTTGGGGCAGATCCGCTCGGGCGTCTGCAGGCGGCAGTGCGGGCAGAGACGCATGGCGCCCTCATTGAACCCGCTGGGTCCCCTATCGGGCAAGGTCCGCCGCGCGCACGAGCCAGGTGCCGGTGATGCGATCGTGCAGCGTACGTCGCTCGGGATCCGCGAAGGCCCACAGCGGACCCAGGCCAAGGGCGGCCATGCCCAGCGGGCGCAAGATCGCGCGCAGCCCTGCCCTCAGGGCCCGCGGACGCCGGCCGCCTCGATCGACGACCACGAGGCCCAGCAGTCGCTTGCCCGGTGAGGCGCCGAGCAGCACCTCCCCGAGGAGGTGCCAGATCACCAGGCCCACCGCGAGCAGGCCGAGGGGCGTCAGCACCAGGTCCGGGCGGTGGTTGCAGGTATCGACGAGGCGATCGAGCAGGCCGAACTCGCTGGGCCAGAGGGGGGCTGCCCCCACATCGACGAGGGCCTGGCCGCCCCAGACCATGAGGCCGAGGAGGGGGGCGAGGTCGAGGGCCCCGGCCAGGCTCCGACGGAGGAGTCCCGCGCTGCGCACCTCCAGGCCCTCGCTCATGGCGTGGTGCTCCCTTCCGGGGTCTGAGGCGCCCTCCGCACGAAGATCCGCTCGCGGAGGGCCTCGGCCTCCGCGGCCACGTGGCGGTGCTCCTGCGCACAGAAGGCGGCGAGGGCCTCGTGGAATCCATCGTGGAGGTGCAGGTGGACGCTGTGGGTCAGCGTGGGCAACAAGCCCCGGCCGAGCTTATGGCTGCCGCCGCCCTGGCCGGCCTCGAAGCGGACCAGGCCCCGCTCGATAGCGTCCTCGATGGGGGCGTAGCCGGTGACCTCGAAGTGGAGGAAGGGCCAGCGGGCGTCCGCCCCCCAGTAGCGACCCCAGCGCACCCCGTCCTTCTGCAGGTTCACCGTGCCCGCCACAGGCTCGGCGCGGTGGTGCGCCACCGTGAGCTGGAGCCGTGGACGGAGCTCCTCGAAGAGGCGATCGAAGAAGGCCTCGTTCAGGTACTGCCGGCCCCAGTGGAATCGCTGGATCGTCGAGAGATACCAACGCCACGCTGGCTCCCGGAGCTCCGGAGGGGCGTCACCGACCGGCAGGCAGCGCACCTCGAGGCCAGCCTCGACGACCCTGCGTCGCTCTCGCCGGATCTGGTTGCGGCGCTTGGAGCGGAAGCGCCCCAGGAAAGCATCGAAGTCCGCGTAGCCCTCGTTATCCCAGTGGAACTGCATCGCCGTGCGGCCGGCCAGGCCGAGCTCCTCGGCCAGGGCTCGCTCAGGGGATGTGCAGAAGAGCACGTGGACGCCGGTGGCGCCTCGCTCACGGGCCACCTCCACCAGGCCCGCGAGCAAGGCGCGCCGCACGTGATCGGCGGCCTGGGGCCCCAGGTCGGGATCCACCAGCAGGCGAGGGCCGGCCACAGGCGAGAAAGGCGCGGCCACCACGAGCTTCGGGTAGTAGCGCACTCCGGCGCGCTGGGCCGCGTCCGCCCACGCCCAGTCGTAGACGAACTCCCCCATCGAGTGGGTCTTCAGGTAGGCGGGGGCGGCACCGACGAGCCTCCCCCCCCCATCCCTGGCGATCACCGGAACAGGGATCCAGCCGCTGTCCCGGCCCACGCAGCCGCTCTCCTCGAGGGCGGCGAGGAAGCCGTGCTCCACGAAAGGCGGCGCGTCGTGGGCGAGCCGATCCCAGTCCGAGGCGCTCACCTCCCGCACCCCGGACAGGGCGCTCAGGGTCAGGGAGCCCTCAGCCACCGGCACCCTCCTTCTCGACGGCCGCGGCCAGGCGCGTGATGGTCTGTTCGGCGAGGAGCTCGAACGAGGGCCGCAGCACCACCCGATCCACCGCGCGTGCGGCGACCGTCGGCGTTCGATACTGCAGCCGATAGGTCAGCACCGTGGGGCCCGCTCGGGGCTCCATCGAGACGCCCTCCTGAACCTCCTCGATCGCCGTACCCTCAGCCAACGCGACCCGGAAGCGGAGCTCGCGCTCGTCCTCCACATCAGCGACGACGTGCTCAGCCGGGACCACCTGGCCCCCGATGGCCCAGCTCGTCCGGAAGCGGGCGCCGGGGATCGCATCGCTGGCGGTGCCGATGGGCTCCAGATCGGCGAGCAGGGCATTCCAGCGGGTCCACCGCGTCGGCTCCGCGATCACGCTCCAGCCGATGGCGGGCGGCACGTCCACCGACCGGCGCACCTCGATGGTGACCTCCGCTGGGGCGGTCGCGGCCCACATCACCAGCAGCGAGCCTATCGCCGCGGCGCTCCCGAGGACCGCGGCGAGGACGCTGAAGCCGAAGCGCAGCGCGCTCCGGCCCATCCAAGCTTCGATACCGTGGGCCACGGCCGTACCCAGCAGCGCAGCGGGGATCACGACCCCGATCCCGTACGCCCCGGGCCAGCCCCACGCGAGGGTGGCGCCCCCGATCAGGAGGAGGGCGATGACGAGTGCCGAGACGAGGTGGCGCACGAGGGGGAGGTATCAAGCGCGGGAGCCCCCCGCAACACAGGCGCGCGGGCCTTCTATTCCAGGGCACGACCGCGGCCCGGGCTGCCTTGACACCCGGGGAAGGGGACCGACAAGATGGGCGGCGTCCCAGGCGGGTCCGTCCGGGGCACCCCGGGAGTGTGATGGCGACCAAGACGACGATCTGCCCCACGTGCCAGCTTCCCTGGCCCAAGTTCTGTCCGAGGGATGGAACCCCCTTGGCAGGGGCGTGGACCTGCCCGAACGCCATGAGCCGAGAGCAGGCGGCGGCGGAAGAGGCCGCGAAGGGCGCCGTCGGCCAGACCACCCTCGAGTCCGCAGTCGAATCTCCGCTGGCGGCCCTTGCCAAGGCCAGCGCACCCGAACCCAAAGCGCCCCACGGAGGCGGCATGTCCGACAAGAAGACGGAAGACACCGAGAAGACCGTTCTCCTCTCCCCCGCGGTGCCCGCTTCGGCCGCGCTCGACTTCCTCGACAAGAAGAAGAAGGGCGGCGGCGATGACGCGCAGGAGGCCAAGACCGAGCTCCTCTCGGCGGTCTCGCCCGAGAAGAAGAAGGGCCTGCTGGGAGGCGCCGCGCTCGACCAGATCGCCGATCAGGTCAAGGCGGACGCCGGCGCGGCCAAGAAGAAGAAGAAGAAGAAGAAGAAGCCCGCCGTGCAGGACTTCTCCGAGACCCAGTGGTTCATGAAGGGCGTCGAGGTGGACGCCGACCTCCTCGAGATCGTCGACGAAGAGGACTACGTCCGCGACGAGAACATCAGCGAGGAGGAGCGCAAGGACTTCACCTTGCGTAAGGACGGCGAGTAGCGCCGGGGGGCTCCGCGCCCCGCCGAACCTCATGGAGCAGAGCGCTTTCCTCTTCTGGACCGATCGTAAGGGCGCCGTACGGCGTACGAAGATCGGCACGCGTCCTGTGACGATCGGCTCGGGGGCGATGTGTGTGCTGACCCTCCCCGACGACGGGGCCGCCACCGTGCACGGCGTGGTGGAGCGCGATCACGGCGAGGTGATCCTGCGACGCCTCAGCCGGACCCACGATCTGCTGGTAGACGGCCGCAACGTCGAGGAGGCCGCGCTCAAGCACGGCAACGTGATCGAGGTGGGGCGCTCGCAGGTCACCTACCTCGAGCCCGTCGCGCTCGCGCCCTCCTCCCTCTTCTTGCGGCTGAGGCGCGAGGCCGAGCCGGGCATCGTCGATGTGGAGATCGCCCGCGCGATCACCGTGATCGGTCGCGCCGAGGGGGACCTCCTCGTGGAGGACTCCTCCATCAGCCGCGTCCACCTGGAGATCGAGAACTTCGGACCCGGCCTCCGCTGGGTACGTGATCTCGACTCCACCAACGGCTCGGATCTCAACGGCACGCCGCTCATCTGGCGTCGCCCGCTCGAGATCGGAGATAAGGTCAAGGCCGGGCGGGTGCAGATCACCGTCGAAGAGGGAGCCCCCCCGCCTTCTCATATGGCCGAGGCGCCGATCCAGGTGGTCACCTTCGTGCCGACGCGCACGATCTGAGCCGAGCGGCCGATCGGACCTGAGCGGCCGGTCTCCGGCGTCAAAACGCCGTGAAGGCATCCTCGAGCAGGCCGACGCCGCCGGCCGGGTTGATCACCGTGACATGGTGGACGCCAGGGTCGAGGACGGGGGTGACGCAGTGGAGCTCGGTCTCGTCCGCGCGGACCACCTTGACGCACTCCTCGCTGCCGATCTCGACGCGGACACCGACGAGGAAGCCGCTCCCGAAGATCACCACGTCCTCCCCCCCGGCGGCGGCCCCGGTGGTCGGGGAGATGCTGGTGGGGTCTGGATCCACGTCCGAACCATCGAGGGGCTGGAGGGCGGCGCGCGTCACGGCGTGGTGGCCGTGGAGATCGAAGGCGCTGACCTCCCACTGGTAGGAGCTGCCCGGGGTGAGAGTGGGACCGGCGTAGTCCATGCTGGACTCGAAGACCCGGGGGGAGGTCCACACCGTGCCCCCGTCCCCGTCGAGGATCCGGACCTCGAAGCCGCCGGCGGCCTCGCTGCTCCACGAGAGCTCGTAGGGGGCGACAGCCTCCCCGTCCGGGAGCAGCTCGGCGGGGAAGGTATCCATGACCGACACGAAGGTGAGCTCTACAAGGGGGGGATCCGCGTCACCGTCGAGGGCCACCTCGAGCGTCCACGGCGGGGCCGAGGCTGGGTAGAGCACCGCCGGTACCCCGGCGCTCTCCGGCACGCCGAAGAGGGTGGCGCCGACCGCCTCCAGCGTGAGGGCCGGCTCTCCGGTACCCGCCCAGGTGATCGCGGCGCCGTCGAGCCTGGCTTGGGGGTCGTAGATCGAGCCCGCGAGCGAGAGGCCATCAGCCTCGGCACGCAAAGCGAGATCGAAGCCAAAGGGGGAGCCATCGCCCACCAGGCTCCAGCCTCCCTCCCCGTCGAGCCATCGCCGGGCCCAGCTACAGGCGCGGTCGCCACGGGCATCGCAGCGCTCGACCGTGGTGCAGCTCGTCGTGGGCTCCGGGACGGCCCTGGGTTCGCTACCCTCGCTCGGGCCCGGCAGCTCGATCGTATCCTCGCAGGCCTCGATGTGGACGATGTGATCGACGAGGCCGGCGCCGCTCTCCTCGTCCACGCTGATCTCCGCTTGCTCGAAAGCGACGAGCAGGGCCTCCTCGTCCTCGAGGCCCTGGGCCCAGAGCTGCAGGGCCCCCTTGTCTCGGCCCTGGTTGATGAAGTCGTCGTCGACCCGGGCGAGGGCCTCGAGCACGTGCCCGGTCTCGAGGGCCCCGCGGAAGTCGTCGAGGGTCAGGAGCAGCCTGGCGTCGGCGTCGAGGCCCTCGCCGTCCTGGCCCGAGCTCTCGCTCACATCGCCGCAGGCCCCGGGCAGGGCCGAGGCCACCAACAGGCTCGAGATCGCGAGCAGGCGGATGGTCACTCGAGGAGCGGGCCTACCGGCCGTCGACGTACTTGCCGCGCGCCACCGGGAACTTGGACTCGCCGCTGAGCTCCGCGACGATCGCAGGGAAGCCCTCCTTACGCGGTACGATCGCGAAGGTCCCCTTGAAGCGACCGATGAGCCAACGATCGGGGTCGAGGGTGCCGTGGGTCTCGTGGGCCTGGAGGTGGGTCCGGGTATCGACCCCGGCGTAGGAGACCAGCATGAGGATGCGCGCCCCGGCCCCCTGGTAGTCGGTGGTGGTCACCTCGATGTTGCGCTCCGGGTAGGGGCGCTCGATCGTCTTGTTCACCTCGACGATCTTGATGCCCAGCATGCCGGCGGTCAGGGTCGCGCGACCCTGGATATAGGCCATCGTGGCGTCGGAGAGCGCGAAGGGCGAGGAGACCACGACGTACGCGCTCAGGTCCGTGGTCGAGGCGCTCAGCGCCGCCTGCATCTCCGAGATGTCGAGGGCCGCGAAGGCGCTGTCGATGGCGTTGGCGAGGATCTCCTGATCCGCCGCCCGGGTCACGGTGGTGCCCTCGGTATCGTAGCTGAGGACGGTGCCGCTCGTGACGCAGCCTGCGGGCAGGAGTGTCGCAGCGGCGAGGATGGAGAGGAGGGCGAGGCGGAGCTTGCGGTGCTGGTTCATCCCGTCCCCCTAGAAGCTGTACTGGTAGCTGGCTTCGAGGTTCCAGCGGCTGCCGAACTGCACCTCGGCGCCGATGGTCCCGAAGCGGGGGAGCGCTACATACCAGCCGTAGTAGCCGCCCATCACCTGGATGGGCTGGATCGTCATGTCCATCTCGATGGTCGTGGCGGTGAAGTTGCTCTGGGTCACCGAGCCGTCGGCGGCGAAGTCCTCACGCGCGGAGCGGAAGCGCTTGGTCATCGACGCGCTCGACGCCACCAGGGTGGAGAACGCACCGAAGGAGTTCACGAAGACCGAGCCGACCGGCCGCCACTCGAAGCCGAGGTGGGGCTGGAAGGTGATGAACTGCATCGAGAGGTCGGTGGTGTCGACCGTCGAGAAGGTCAGCCGCGTGCCATCGGCCGCGCCGCCGAGGGTCAGGTTCGCGCCATCGACCGAGTTGCCGCGCAGCCCGAAGCTGGACATGAAGATCACCTGGAAACCCACGGCGAAGGAGACGTGGCTCAGGCGCATCGCCTCCCAGTCCAGGCCCAGCATCGCCGAGAAGCCCGGGTTCGGCTCCAGCGAGCGGAACTCGTCGTGGTCGTCCGCATACAGCGGGTCGGTGCTCAGGTTCTGCTCGCGGAGCTCGAGCGCGCTCACTCCCAAGCCGACGCTCAGGTGCAAGCGCGCCGGCAGGGCCATGCGGACACCCGCCATCCCGCCGATGTTCTGTAGCTCCTGATCCCGCTCCTCGAAGGTGAAGCTGCCCGTGGCCTGGATGAGCCCGACCTCGGCGAGGTCCTGCTGGAGAGAGGAGCCCTCGTAGGTCGCGGTGTAGGGGGTGCGCCCCGCGTCCAGCGAGACGAAGAAGGTCAGGCCCTCGTCCGTGCTGTCGTACTCCGCGACCCCGGGCCCCGCGGGCAGCGCGATGGGCTGCGCGAGGGCAACCGGGCCGAACGGGGTCCCCGCGACCGGGCCTAGCAAGGCCGCGGCGAACACCGCCGCGACGCCGATGGCCCTGGGGGCGGAACTGCCGCGTTGCCTTGGGTGCAC
>CAZEHU010000118.1:0-7386 GCA_964511605.1 uncultured Myxococcales bacterium | reverse complement strand
GCCCGACTCTCCGGTACCCCAGCCTCCGACGACCCCATCGGACCAGCCGAGGAGCTCGAGCCACTCGACGGTCTCGAGGCCATCGAGGGCGTCGGCCAAGAAGAGGGTCGGGTCGCCGCCGGAGGCGCCGGTTCCGCGGGTATCCTGCACGACGACCTTGGTATCGAAGTAGGTGGCCAGGGTGCCGGCGAGGGGGCCGAGGGCGCCGCGGCCGAAGGGGGTGCGGATGAGGAGCAGGGGCTGTGGGGATGCCACCGGGGCGTAGAGGTCCGTCGCCAGCTCCACGCCGTCGCTCATCTCGAGGTCGAGGGTGATCGGCGCTTGGGCGTGGGCCTCCGGGCCCATGAGGCCGAGGGCCAGGCACCCGAAGAGGGTCGACTTGGCGAGGAGGTCGGGGCGGGCGATCACGCGCGGATGATAGGGCGCCCTCCCTCGGGCTTCCAGCGGAGGGAGTGGATGGTACGCTCCGCTCATGAAGAGAGCGACGGGAGTCGGGCCGACGAGGCTCGTGATCATCGGCGTGCTCCTGGCGGCACCCGGTGGGCTGGAGGGCTGCTCGCAGACCGACGAGGACGCTGTGCCTGCCTGCGTTCCTGGCAAGGTGGCGAGCTGCCCGTGCCCCGGGGGCGGCGAGTCCCTCCAGACCTGCGCCAGCGACGGGACCTTCGGCCCGTGCGGTTGCGGGACCACCGGCTCGCCGGTGGAGCCGGGGGGCCCGGACGATGCTCTGGACATCCAGCCGGACCTCAAGGGGCCCGAGGGCGCCGACACGGCCAGCGCCCCCGAGCCCGAGCCGACGCCGGGTCCTGAGGTCCCTATCACCGAGGAGCCCGCCGGGGAGGGCGCCGAGAGGGGCGAGACCTGCGAACCCTGTGGCTACGGCTCGCTTCGGGGTCTCGTCTGCGCACCGAAGGAGGGCATCACCATCCCCAACGCCGAGGTCACCGTGACCGCCCTCGACTGCGATGGATCCCTGAAGGAGTGGAGCACCTTCACGGATGCAGACGGCATCTACGACTTCCCGGAGCTGCCCTGTGGTCTGCACCCCCTCGGGGTGAAGGCCGGCTCCTTCGAGATGACCTACACCGCCAAGGTCGACGCCGACAAGGACAACGACATCACCGGGGCGGCCCACAAGCAGTGCTTCGCTTTCGATGCCGTCAAGATCGCGGTGCTCTGGGGACAGTGGGATGAGCTGGAGGGGCTCCTCGATCAGCTCGGCCTCGCCCACGACTTCTACGAGTTCTCCGACGAGTTCTTCGACGACGTGCCCAAGGAGGACATCGAGGCCTACCAGCTCCTGACGGACAAGGAGAAGCTGGCCGCCTACGATATCCTCTTCTTCGACTGCGGCTCGGCGGCCCTCGGCTGGGTGAAGAACCAGGAGATCGGCGAGAACCTGGCGTGGTTCGTCCTGCAGGGCGGCTCCATGTACGCCTCCGACCTGAGCTGGGCTTACATCGAGGCCGCTTTCCCCGACGCCATCGATTTCTACGGCGACGACGACCTGCCGGGCACGGCCATGGCCTCCGACGGACCGCAGCAGGTCGACGGCCACCAGGATGTGCCCGCGACGGTCGTGGACACCGTGCTGCAGCAGTACCTCGGCGCCTCCACCTTCACCGCGAAGTACGGCCCGGGGCCGCTCATCGCGGTCGACGCCCCCGGCCCCGACACCACGGTCCACGTCCAGGGCATCGTGCAGATCATCAACCCGGACCAGACCCCGGGCTGGCCCCCGCCCCCCGACACCATCCCCCACGCGGGCCCCTTCGTCCTCAGCTTCCAGCCGGGCCCCACCGCCGGTCGGGTCGTGTATACGACCTTCCACAACGACGAGCAGGCGGACGAGCTCATCACCAAGATCCTCTACTACCTGGTCTTCTTGCTCTGAACGGAGCCTCTCCCTCGCTCCGCGCACCCCGGCAGGCGCTCTCCAGCGTCGCACCGGCGCGGGAGGAAAGGGCGACGGTCGGACGCGCCCGTCGTGCCTTGACAGAGCGGAGAGCCCCCCCCACCGTCGACCCTATGGATCGAGCCCGCGCCGGGACCATGGTCGCCCTCACGGCGGCGACGCTTCTTGCCGCAGCGACACCCGCGTCCTCCAAGGGCGGTGTCGCTATCCTCCCCCTGCACGCGGTCGATGGCGCGGAGGCTGACCGGCAGGCGGCGGAGGGCTCCCTGGTCCGGATGACCGCCGACGTCTTCGGGGTGAAGGTCGCAGGCCCCAACGAGCTGCGCGGCGTCCTCGGCTCGGCGGGCCTGGAGCGCGCCGCAGCGTGCAGGAGCGCGAGCTGCATCGTGGAGGAGACCGCCAGAGCGGCGCCTCGCTTCGTAGTGATCAGCGAGGTGGGCGGCGCCGGCGAAGCGAGGCGCCTGACGCTTCGGGTCGTGGATGTGCCTCGCACCTCGGTAGCGGCGGACGCCAAGGGTGAGATCGGGGTCGATCTCGACCTCCTCGACGCACGGGTCCGGAGCGTGGTGGTCACGGTGCTCGAGCGCACCCTGAAGGCCATGAAGGAGGCGCCCCCTCCGCCTCCTGTCGCGCCGCCTCCGACGAAGCCGCCACCCGCCGCTGAGCCACCCGCCGCCGAGCCACCCGCCGCCGAACCACCACCCTCCGAGCCAGCACCCGCCGCCGTGCCTCCGCCGGCCGAGCCCCCGTCATCTGCCGAGCCGCCATCTGCCGAGCCCGCGGAGCCCTACGATCCGGGACCGGCTGCGGTCGAGGCCCCGGACGAGCCCACCCCCGCGGCGGTCCCCCGCGCGGCGCCCCCCTCCCCTCCCGGGAAGACGCGCCATCCCAACCGCGACGACGGCTACTTCCACCTGGGCCTGGGCACGGGCAACTGCGCCGAGGACGGCAGCCTCTTGTCCGCCTGCGACAAGGACAACATCGGCTCGGGCTTCGCCCTCGACATCGCCGGGGGCTTCCGCAGGAAGTTCATCGCCTTTGGCGGCGGCCTGCACCTGAACTTCCTGACGATGAAGGATGAGGAGATGAGCGAGCTCGACGCTATCTTCCTCTTCCGGAGCATCTACCTCGCGGCGCGAGTCCATCCGGTATCCGAGGGCATCCTCGATCCCTTCGTCGGCATGGGGATCGGCGCCAACGCTTATACGCTCGGGCTCTCCGTCGACGGGGACTCCGCCGTGACCACCACCTCGGGTTGGGGGCTCTTCTGGAACCTGGGGACCCACCTGTACGCGACCGACGATTTCGCGCTGGGCGCCGAGTACCGGCGCTACCTGGAGTGGACCGTCGACGAGATCTGCGTCGCCTGGAACAACGAGGGCCAGGACTGCGCCAAGCCCGACGGCGAGCCCAAGGCCGCCGGCTTCTGGACCGGGCTCGTCACGCTGACGTTCTACTGAGCGATCCCCCTACGGACTCATCACGTCCGCGAAAGCGAAATCGGGCACCACCCGCGCAGCGCGGCGGCGGGTGAAGGGACGCTCGAGGCCCTTTCGGGCGGCACGCAGGACCGGGGCGTCCCCCGGCAGCTCCAGGGTCCGGCGGTAGCCCGCGCGGGCCACCTCGCGCCGGCCCATGAGGTCCTGGGCGCGGGCGCGCCAGAGCTCGGCGGTCGCGCGGCGGGGGGCTTCGGTGTGGCCCAGGGTGGCGGCCCTCTCGAGGTGGCCAAGGGCGCTCGGCGCGTCCCCGGCCTGCATAGCCAATAGGCCGGCGAGCAAGGCGTAGCCTGGCTGATCGGGCTGGAGCTCGAGGGCCCGGCCGAGGTGCCGGCGGCTCGCCCCGACGTCCCCGAGGTCGAACCAGGCCAGGTAGGCCTGGCGGTAGGCGTCGAAGGCCTCGAGGGCGCTGGGATCCTGGCCCCGGCCGCCGTCGAGGGTGGGCTCACCCTCGGCCTCTCCCTCCAGGCGGAGGTCGAAAGCCCGGAAGGGGCCGTGGCTCGTGGGGGTGTCGCCGGTCCCGACCCAGAAGACGCCGTCCTCCGGCCGGAAGATCACGGAGCCGACCGTGAGCAGCATCGCCACCGCGGCGTGGATGCGGCAGCTCGGATCGCCCACGTCGCCCAGGAGCTCCGACATCGCCTGCGCATCGATCGACCCGCCTCCGCCGCCAGCCGCCAGGTGGTGCCGCGCGCGATCGAGGCGGCTGCGGTTGTGGCGCCAGTAGCTGCCGTAGAGCTCGGCCTCGGTCGCCCCGAGCTCCTCGTCGAAGTAGATGTTGGTGTAGGCCGCGGTGCCACGCTCTGTAGGCACGCGGATCGCCACGTTGCGCTGGGGGTTCTCCTCCCAGAGGAGGACCTCGCGTCGGTGGCCGTCCGCGATGACGTAGGTCCAGCAGCCGATGGGGCGGTGCTGGGCCAGGATCGCCTGCGCCTCCTCGAGGTCGTGGGCGCTGCGCATGATGATGTCGCCGACGAGCCCGATCGGGGTGCCGCCGAGGGCCGAGCGGTCGGTGAACATGTGCTGGTGTACGGTCAGGGTGAGGCCGGCCTCGTTCATGGCGGTCACCCCCCCGAGGGGCACACCGGCGGCGCAGACCGAGACGAAGCGCATGCCCTCGTCGGGCTGGTGGAACGCGACGGTGGCGGTGCCGGCCCAGCTCTCGACGCCGTGATAGTCGAAGTTCCGCGCGTGCAGGAGCTTGCCGTCCCGGGTGGCGTCGCCCCAAGCGAGCGCGCTGGTGCAGCCGAGGGCCATCGACGCCCGATGGGCGACGGCGGGCCCCGGGCGCTTGAGGCGCAACAGGGCGCTGGTGAACCAGCAGAGGGCGTCGGGCATCGTCGCGCCCGCCATGAGCTGTCCCATCGGCAGCCCGGAGCCCTCGCTGAGGCCCTCGAGCGTATCGAGCACGAAGGGCGGAAGGCTGCGGCCGATCCGGCGGCCGACCACGGCGTTCAGCACGGGCCAGAGCACCTTCGCGGCGGGGCCGTAGCCCGCGTGGCCGAAGAGGCGCTCGAGGTAGGTGCGGTAGTAGGGCATCGGCCCGCGGTGGACCGAGTCCGCGAGGAGCTGGCCGTGCTGGCGGCCCATCTCGCGGAAGCTGCCCTTCACCTTGAGCACGTTCAGGGAGCCGACCCGGCGCAGCCAGGGTCCCCCGGGACGGTGGGGCCCGAGCTCGGGAGCGTTCAGAGCGTCGATGGCAGCGTTCATCGGTGGATCTCCTCGAGCGGGACCCCCGCTCGCAAGGCTGCCGCCGCGAGGATCCGCGGCGTCGCCCACTGGTGGAAGGCCCGCACGGCGTCCTTCGCGCGCGCGGGCTCTCGATCGCGGAGGAGCTGCACCAGGTAGCGCAGGCCCACCAGGAAGTTGTCCGAGGGCCGGCGGACCACACCGAGGACATCGGAGAGGCGCTCCTGCACCCGGCGATGCCAGTGGGTGAGCATGACGAAGAGGCGGTTGCCGGTCGCTTGGGCGATCGCCAGGGCGTAGTCGTCGATCGCGGCGCTCCAGGCGACCTCCAGATCGGGCGGGCGCTCGACCTTGAGGCGCTCCATGCGCTCGATGATCTCCTCGAAGACCGCGAGGTCCTCCTCGGAGCGACGCTCGGCCGCCAGCTCCGCCATCTGAATGTCGATCTGCTCGCGGATCTCGAGCAGATCCCGGAGCACCTCCCGGTCGAGCTCGCCGGGCCCCGGCTCCAGCATGGCCACCAGCACCTCGGCGCTGAAGGAAGCCCAGGGATCGAGCACCTCGGTCCCCCGCCGGCGCACCGGGCGGACGAGTCGATGCACCTCGAGCTGCTTGACCGCCTCCCGTACGACGCCGCGGTTCACGCCGTAGCGCTCCGCGAGCTGGTCCTCCCTGGGCAGGAGCTCGCCGACCCCCACGTCCCCCCGAACGATCTGCGAGAGGAGGTCGTGGGCGACTCGATCGGCCTTACGTTCCATGGGGATCCAAATACATCGGACGTAAAGCCAATGCAACGATGTAATTGCGGGGACGGGGTCCCGGCCGCTACGCCACCGCGGGCACATAGGCCCCCGCAGGCGGGATCCTCAGGCCAGGTGACCACCGGATCGCGCGGCACGTCCTCCGGTGCCGCCTCTGCGGCGGCGTCTCAACCGAGGCTCCGTACGAAGGCCAGGCGCTTGGGGCGTCGGGTCTTGGGCTCCATCGGATAGACCCTGGCGTGGCCGACCTCGCTCTGTACCAGCTCGGTGACGAGGCTCGTGGCCCGGTGGAGGGCCGCTTGGCAGGTTGCGTCGAGGGGGCCGAACGTGCCGGCCACCACGTGCTGCTCTTCGTCGTCCCACTCCCAGCCGCCAGCGACGCGACCGTCCACCAGCACGGCCCTCAGGTGCAGCGCCTTGACCTCCCCCAAGGGCGTCGAGCCGCGGCCCCAGCCGGGCACCTCGAGCCCCCGATGCTCCTCGGCGACGAGGGGGGCCAGGTTCAGCCGCGCCCCCAGATAGGGATCCCGGAAGGGGACGAGGTGGACACGGGGCTCGGGGGCCTCCGCCTCGAGGCCGTCGAGCTGCTCCGGCAGCACCCAGGCGCTGTCGGCGTACCCATCGATGGTGATCGACTCGGCCTCCACCGCCTCGAGCCCTCGGGCGCTGTCGCGCTTTCCGAGCCCCGACCATGCCGCGAGCTCATCGAGGGTGCCCGGCGCCGCGGAGCGCAGGAAGACGCGCGCGAGGCCCGCGGCCATCCGGGCCGGATCCTCCTCGAGCTCGCCCGGGGGCGCCGCGGTCTGCTTCCAGACGTAGCGCTCGCTGTCCAGGCGGCCGTCCACGGGCTTGCGGATGGCCCGGCCCTGGCTCTCCAGCGCCCGCAAGGCGACCGGCAGGTTCGTCGACAGGCCGATCTTCTTGCCGGCGGCCCCGAAGCTGCGCACGAGGCCCACGGGCAGGGCGTTGCGGAGCGCCTGCGACTCGAGGGGCCCACCCGCGAGAGCCTCCCACGCCGCCTGGGCGACCTCATCGATCTCCTCGGGCGTGCAGCCCACCTTCGCCAGCTCACGCAGGCTCCGCTTGCGCCACAGGTGGGAGCCGATCGACAGGGCCAGACCCACCTCCTCGCGCGGGACCAGCATCGTGCAGCCCCGGACGCCGGGCACGATCCGGAGCTCCTCCTCCGCGACGGCAGCCTCCAAGGCCGCGCCCCCGACCTCCGGGGCCCGACACCAGACGGATGCGTAGAGGTCCAGTCCGCCGATGCAGTGGACCCACCCGGCCGCGTGGACGGCCCGCGCCGCTGCGCCCTCGCCCTCGGAGGGGTTCGCCAAGGCCTGGCGGGCCAGCCAGAGCCTTCGGGCCTGCTCGAGGTCCAGGCGCCGCGTCATCCTTCCCATGCCTCCCCCTCGCCCCCACCCTGCCGGGGGGCGATGCGTAGCGTACCCAACGGCGCTCCCGAGCGCATGGGGGCCGTGCGCGCTGAAGGGGATGATCTCTCCGGGCGCGTGATCTGCGAAGT
>CAZEHU010000117.1:1758-7403 GCA_964511605.1 uncultured Myxococcales bacterium | reverse complement strand
GGCCTCGGCTGCGGGATCTGACCCGCCCACCGGCCGGCCGGGAGGCTCCGACGGTCCCGATGGCGCAGCATCGGCTCGCGAGCCAGGCGGACTTCGATGCCCTCGAGGAGCGTCACGCCGGTAGGATGGACACCCGCACCCTTGCTTCGATCTACGCCGCCCTCGCCGAGGGCGCCGATCCCGCGGCCCGCCCGGAGGATGCCCTCCTCCTGCAGCGCCAGGCGCTGGTCCTCCTCCGCTCGGGCTCCGGCTCCGATCGACTGCAGAACGCCTTCCAGGTGGCCGACGAGCTCCGGGAGCAGGCGCCCGACAGCCCACACAGCCACTACCTGCTCGCCCACATCACCAGCCTGGTGCTCCGCCCCCACGCCGACGGCACGTTCGACCTCGACCCCCAAGCGATCGACGTGGCCGCCAAGCTGCGGGACCACTGGAGCCGGCTCCTCGCGGTGGCGCCGGACTACGTGGGACCCGACGGCGCCACGGCCGAGGACGTGAAGAGCGATCTCCAGGCCCTCGATCAGGCGATCGCTCGGGCGAAGGCTGCGGCCGACGAGGTGCCGGCCGTCCCTGGGCAGGGCCTGCAGACCTCCTCGGCCGTCGCGAGCGCGCGGGAGACCCTGAAGCGCTTCGAGACCGCCGACCCCATCACCCGCCGGACCCTCTGCCGAGACCACTTCGAGGTGGAGCCCCCGCCTCCCACCACCGAGGTCGAGCAGTGGCTCGAGCTGCGCTGCGCGGCCCTCCACGGCTTCCACGCTCGTGGGCTCGTCGCGATCGAGGCCCTGCTCGACGCAGGCGTGAGCTTCGACCCCTGCGAGTGGCTGCCCCGCTTCGGCGCCTCGAGGGCGAAGCTGGCGCCGCCGGTGGACGAGGCGCTGAGGTCCCGCGGCCGCGCCGCCTGTCCTCGGGCAGGCTGATGCGCTCGAGGTGAAGGGGCTCGGCAAGAAGCTGGCCCTGGGCATCGGCTTCGCTGCCGCCGTCTCTATCGGGCTCGGCATCTGGAGCGATCTCGGGCGCCTCATGGAGGTCCTGACCTCCTTCGATGCGTCGATGCTCCCCCTCGTCCTCGCGATGACCCTGCTCGGCTACGCCCTCCGGGTCGTGCGATGGCACGTCTACCTCGGCCGCCAGGGCATCCGCCTCGGCCGCCTCGAGTCGGTGCTCCTCTTCCAGAGCGGCATGGTCCTCACCATCACCCCCGGCAAGATCGGAGAGGTGGTGAAGTCCTTCCTGCTCAAGGAGGCGCGAGGGATCTCCATCGCACGCTCGGCGCCGATCGTCGCCGCCGAGCGCATCACCGACTTCACCGCGCTGCTGATCCTGGCCACCATCGGCGTCGTCGCCACCGGCCACGACGCCACGATCGTCGTCGTGGGCGCGAGCCTCGTCGGCCTTGCGATCGTGCTGCTCGTGGTTGGGCCGACGCGCGGACTGATGATCGCCGCGCTCTCCCGGCTCCCTCTTCTTCGCTCCCGCGCGCAGAAGGTCGAGGAGCTGCTCGATGGTATGGGGGCCCTCATCCACCCCCCGCTCCTCGCCGTCGGGGTGGGGATCGCGCTCGCGGCCTGGAGCTGCGAGGCGTGGGGCCTGCACCTCTTGATCACGGCGTTTCCCGGCACCTCTCCCGATCCCGGCGCGGCCCGCTTCGCGTTCGCCGTCTCGACGGTGGCGGGCGCCCTCTCGATGCTACCCGGCGGCGTCGGGGCCGTGGAGGGCAGCCTGGTGGCGCTCCTGAATCGCGTGCTCGCTCTGACCCCGAACGTACAGGTGGCCACTGCGGTCACTCTGCTGGCCCGCTTCACTACCCTCTGGTTCGGTGTGGCGCTCGGCGCCCTGGCGCTCCTCTCCTTCCGCAAGCTCTTCGTGGGTACGGAGCCCCCTACGGACGAAACCCGGGAGGTCCTCGAGGAGGACAACCCGGGCTCCGCCGCGGAGGGTGCGGAAGCTCCAGCTCAGTAGGTGTAGCAGTAGCCGTAGGCGTCGCAGTAGGAGCCTACCGGGCAGTCCCAGTCCGACCAACAGGTGGCGAGGTCGAGGCAGGCGCCCTGCTCCCCGCAGATCTGATCGGGGCCGCAGTGGTGGTCCTGGGTGCACTCCCGCGCCTCACACAGGCCATCGGCCGAGCACCACTCGTCCCACGTGCAGTCGTAATCATCCCAGCAGAGGTCGCCGACCCAGCACCATCCGTCCACCGCGCAGTAGGCTCCGGGCGGGCACTGCTCGTGCACCACGCAGCCGGGCAGGACGTAGCAGACGTTGTCCGCCTCACAGTACTCGTCCCAGGCGCAGTGGCTGTCGTCGGTGCACTCGACGTAGGTCACCTCCACCACCTCGACGGTCTCGACGGTGGCGGCGGGCGCGGGTGTCGAGACCGTGGTGGTCTCGACGGTGGTCACCATCGTCTCCTCGTAGCAGTAGCCGTCGGCCGCGCACCAGGTGCCCCAGGGGCAGTCGGTGTCATCCCAGCACGCGTCCTCGTAGTAGGTGACCTGGCAGGCGCCGAGGGCCGCGCTCGAGAGCCCAAGGGCCAGGGTCAGGCCCAGCCTCGAGCGAAGGGGAAGGGGGGGAGGGCTCGTGCTGTTGGCGTCCGTCCCGGTCGTCGGTCGATTGGTCGGGCTGATCATCTTCGGGCCTCCTGGGCGTCGGTCCGCGGGCATCGACGAGCCCGCACCGTGGATCTTCAATCCGGCGATCTCTGCTACCGTCGATCCCCCACACCGAGGTGAGCCATCGCCCGCGTCCCATCGACCTCGCATCCGTCTCGCCGCCCCGCGGCGCGTGCGCCCGCGCCGCTCGCCTGGGTGGCGCTCGTCGGCCTGGTACTCGCCGGATGCCTCGGGGCGCCGGACAGCCCTCCAGGGCCGGCCGCCACGATCGAGGCCTTCCACGAACACGTGGACGCCGATCGCTGGGACGAGGCCCACCGCCTCTTCGACTACGAGCATCGGCTCGCGGAGGTGCTCGGTCCCCTCTGGACCGCCGGCAGCGAAGAGGGCCGAGAGCGCCTCGTCGCGCTGGGCCACGAGCTCTTCGAGGAGACGGCCCGCAAGCACTGGGAGACCGCGTTCTCGGGCGGCGCCGATCGCCTGCTCGAGCGCTGGGAAGGACCAGGCCGCGCCTGGGTGGACGCCCAGGTGCTCGGCGCGGATGGGGAGACCGTGGCTTTCGGCTGGCGCTACCGGCTCCACCGGACCCTGGGCGAGGCGGGCTCCGAGGAGGGGGCCGGCCCTTGGCGTATCACCCAGCGGGAGGTGGTCCAGAGGAGCTTCGTCAGCGACACCGCGGGCTTCTGGCCGCGCGCGATCCGGGGCCTCGCCGAGGAGCTCGGCCACCGCCCCAGCCTCGTGGAGCTGGCGGCGAACTTGAGGAGCTGGGTCGGTCGCGTGCGCATGCACAGCTACCGTGTGCCAGGCCGCGTAGAGCCGAAGTGAGCGCCGTCTCCCCAGCGGTTCGGACCCTCCGCCGGGAGGCGTCGGCGGACTCGCCCCTCGCTTTCCTGATTCGGGACGAGCGTACCCAGCGGCTCCTGAGCCGCCTTGCTATCCAGCTCGACGCGCTGAGGGCCGAAGCCGAGGGGGGCGCGGCGGCGCCCGTCCTGGTCCTGCAGGAGGACGAGATCCTCTACGCCCGCTCGCAGTGGGAGGACGCGGTCCTCCTCGGGGAGCAGCGCCTCCACGATCTGGCGACCCTCTGGGCGTGGGGCCTCTTCGGCACCCGGCGGCTCGAGCTCGCGGCCCGGATCATCGCCAGCCCGAAGCGTGAGGTGGAGTCCCGGCGCATCACCATCGAGGAGACCCTGAGCCGCGAGGAGCTCCACCAGATGAGCGATCAACGGCTCGCCGCGCGCATCGCCCGTCGCTATCGCTACCGCTCCCGGGGGAGGGGGGCGGCCTTCGACAAGCTGCTGGCGCGCGCGAGCTTCTTGGAGCTGCGTCCGCTCGAGCTGGGCCCGTCCGCCCACGTCACACGCCTGATGACCCGGGTGAAGCTGGACGACCAGATCTGGAACAAGGTGGCCGATCTCTTCTTCGACATCGACGAGCTCCTCGAGCGGGACAAGCTCCTCGGCCCCTTGTCGAAGTACGTGAAGGACGTCTTCGGCCTCAAGCTCCTGACGATGAAGCGCGAGGCGGCCTACGCCGTGGCCGACGACATCGACCGCCTCGAGTTCGGGGCGGAGGACCTCGAGCTCCTCGGCATCCCGAAAGCGGATTCCAAGGTCGATCTCATCGAGACCAAGGACTACCTCGCGCTGCCTCCAGAGCAGAAGAAGAAGACCGGGTGGGAGGCGCTCAAGAACGTCTACCGGTGGTGCGGGCAGGTCTTCGAGGTGCAGATCCAGACCGAGGCCAACTACTTCCTCGAGACCCACGACCTCTCCGACACCTCCCACCACACCTTCCACATGAAGAGGGACGAGCTGCGCAGCTCCCTCGACGAACGAGTGCCCCACTACAAGGACCTCCGCCTGGTGCTCAAGACCCTCTTCCGGAGCCGCCGCCGCCGCCACAAGGCCCCCCAACTGCCCCCTTGGCTGGAGCTCGAGACCTGAACCCCCGAGTCCTCATCATCCTCATCGTCGCGCTGGGCGTCGCGGGCGTCCTCGTCCTGCGCGGCTGCGAGGATCCCGAGCGGAAGCTGGTCGAGGCGTCGCTCGCCGCGATGGTCGCCGCCGTCGAGCAGGACGATCGGGAGACCCTCGCGGAGTTCGTCGCCGTGGACTACAAGGATCGCCTGGGCCACGACGACGTCTCGGTGGTCCGCCGCGTGATGCGGGAGGTGGAGCACTACCCCGAGGTGCTGATCACCCTCGAGCACCTCTCGATCCACATCGAGGATAAGAGCGGCTACGCCACCGCGCGCTTCCTGCCGGAGCTGAGCGGCGACATCGACGAGGCCCTGAAGTCCGCCCCCAAGTACGACTTCCAGAGGGGACAGCGCATCTCGCTCCGGCTCCGCAAGCACGGTCCGATCTACAAGGTCGTCAAGGCGGACATGGGCTTCAGCGTCTCCGGCGCGCTCTGATCAGCTCCCCTTGGCCACGCTCTGGGTCAGCCGGCGGAGCATCACGCTGAGCCCTCGATGGTGTACAGCGAGGACCCGACCGTCCTGTCCGGTGAAGACCTCGCTGACCGAGTGATCGAGGATCGTGCCGCCCCAGATCACGACCAGATCGTGACCCCGCTCGATGTCGCGGGCCTTCTGGCGGCCGATGTTTCGGGTCCCGAGGACCGTGGTCAGCTTGGGCGCCCCGGGCACGTCCCGGCAGAGGTCGGCGAGGGTCTGCCGATAGACCGGGGACCCGCCCACCACCGCGAGGCGTCGGATCGAGGCGCGGGTGCAGGCCTGGACGAAGAGGCCGAAGTCGCGGCGCATATCGCTGCCGTAGCAGATCTCGCAGCGCTCGGGCTCCACATCGAGCACGACGACCCCGCGCGTGGCGTGCTCGCGGCAGCCCGAGCAGAGCAGCGAGAGGCGGTGGTCGAGGATCTCCTGGAGGGCCTCGGGGTTGGCCAGGCGGAGGTCGTCCGTGATCTGGCGCGGTCGCTCGGACAGGAGCTCAGCGAGCACCAGCGCTGCCTCGTCGAGGGTGGTCAGGCTCAGCGGTGTCAAAGAGCAACAGCATGTCCGGCCTGTGGTGT
>CAZEHU010000117.1:0-1748 GCA_964511605.1 uncultured Myxococcales bacterium | reverse complement strand
GCGCTCCTTGTCGAGGGAGGCCCGCTCCCGCTCCACCTCTTCGAGGGCCGCCCGGGTGGTGCCGAGCTGGCTCTCGAGGAGCGAGGCGCGGCCCTGCTCCTCGTCCCTCTGGCCCGTCACCTCCAGGGTCCTCGTCGCGGCGAGTCGGGCGGCCTCGCGGGCCTCGTCTCGCTGCGCCTTCACCTCGCCGAGCTGGGTCTCGAGAGCCTCGACGCGAGCCTCGAGGGGGCTCTGTGGCGAGGGGGCGCGTGGCGCCGGTGTTCCCCGACCCTGTGGTGCCTTCACCGCCCCAGAGCTGCCGCCGAGGCCCATCTTCGCCATCTCCTCGAAGAAGAGGTCGTCGTCCCGTGCCATCAGGCTGCCTCCTCGCGCTCGAGCTTGCCGAGGTGGATGAGCAGGGCGCTCACCGCGGCCGGCGTGACGCCGCCGAGCCTGGCGGCCTGACCGACGCTCCGCGGGCGGGCGGTGCTGAGCCGCTCGAGGGCCTCGAAGCTCAGGCCGGCCACCCTCCCGTAGTCCAGGTCGTCGGGCAGGGCGCGATCCTCCAACTCCCGGAAGCGCGCGATCTGGGCATCCTGGCGGCGGATGTAGCCAGCATATTTCAGGCGGATCTCGGCCTTCTCCACCGCCACGGCGTCGACCTCCTCGCCCTCGAGCCAGCCGGCGCCCAGCCGGACGAGGTCCGCGGCGCCGACCCCTGGGCGCTTGAGCAGATCTGCCAGGCTGGCTGGACGGCTCAGGGGCTCGAGGCCGGCGCTCCGGAGGCGGTCGTTGGTGGCCGCCGTGGGGGTCAGGGTCGACGCCTCGAGGCGCTCCACCAGGGCGTCCATGTGGGCGCGGCGGGTCTCGAAGGCCGCCCACGCCTCGTCCCCTACCAGGCCGAGGGCCCGTGCACGGGGCATCAGGCGCTCGTCGGCGTTATCCTCCCGGAGCGCGAGCCGATGCTCCGCTCGGCTGGTGAACATGCGATAGGGCTCCTCGGCGCCGCGGGTGATGAGGTCGTCCACCATCACCGCGGCGTAGGCCTCGGCCCGATCGAGCAACAAGGGGTCGCGCTGCTGGACGAAGAGCGCAGCGTTGGCCCCGGCGAGCAGGCCCTGGGCCGCAGCCTCCTCGTAGCCGCTCGTGCCGTTGAGCTGGCCAGCGTGGAAGAGGCCCTCCACCCGGCGCACCATCAGGCGAGCGTCCAGCTCCCGCGGATCGACGAAGTCGTACTCCACCGCATACCCGGGTCGTGTGATGTCCGCCCGCTCGAGGCCGGGGATGCTGCGGACCATAGCGAGCTGCACGTCCAGCGGCATCGAGGTGCTCAGCCCGTTCGGGTAGATCTCGCGGGTGCCCAGCCCCTCCGGCTCCAGGAAGACCTGGTGGCGATCCCGGCCAGCGAAGCGCACCACCTTGTCCTCGATGGAGGGGCAGTAGCGCGGGCCGATACCCTTGATGCCGTCCGAGCCTCCGCCGTACATCGGTGAGCGGTGCAGGCTCGCTCGCAGCAGCTCGTGGGTGCTCTCGTTCGTCCACGTGATGTGGCAGGGCACCTGCCGGAGCGCGACCCGGCAGCCGAAGGCAGCCAGAGGGCGGGGGGGCTCGTCCCCCGGCTGCACCTCGAGACCCTCGAGGTCCACGGTGCGGCCGTCGAGGCGGGGGACGGTGCCGGTCTTGAGCCGTCCGGTCCTCAGGCCCGCCGCCTCCAGGCTGTCGGCGAGGCCGTGGGCGGCTCGATCGCCCGCGCGGCCCCCCTCCACCTT
>CAZEHU010000116.1:0-7428 GCA_964511605.1 uncultured Myxococcales bacterium | reverse complement strand
AGCTATCGCGGCGAGCGCCCGCAGGCCGGCCGCTTCCAGGCCTTCTACCAGGCGGACGTGGACATCGTGGGCCTCGAGCGCCTGGGCCCGACCGCCGACGCGGAGTGCGTGGCCGTGATCTACCACGCGCTCGCGGACCTGGGCCTGGGCGACTACGTGCTCTCCCTGAACCACATCCGCCTGGCCCGCGCCCTTGCGGCCGCGGCCGGGGTCGCCGAGGGCGCCATCGGCGAGGTCTTCATCGCGCTCGACAAGCTGGGCAAGATGCCGCGCGAGAAGGTCTTCGAGGACGTGGTGAAGGCCTCGGGGCTCGCGGTCGCCGCGGCCTCCCACCTGGTCGAGCGCTTCGACTACGCCGGCGACCTCGGGGGCTGGTCGCCGGGCGCCGCCCTCGGTGACGACCCAGCGGTCCGCGAGGCCCTCGATGAGCTCGCTTTCGTCGTCGACTCGCTCCAGCAGCTCGGTATCCCTGCCGAGGCGATCTCGTTCGCGCCTCACATCGTCCGCGGTCTCGACTACTACTCGGGGGTGGTCTTCGAGACGACCCTCGTCGGCCAGGAGGCCTTCGGCAGCGTCGCCTCCGGGGGGCGCTACGATGATCTGGTGTCCACCTTCGGCAAGGTGCGCTGCCCCGGCGTGGGCGGATCCATCGGGCTGACCCGCCTCTTCGACGCCGCCTGCAGGAGCGGCCTCCTCCCCCTCGAGCGCCGCTCCTCCGCAGAGGTCTTCGTCGGCTTCCGCACCCCGGAGCTCCGCGCCGCCGCCCAGGCCCTCGCCCACCAGATCCGCTCCGAGCTGGGCGCTCGCGTCGACCTCTACGCCACCTCGGGCAAGGTGAAGAAGCAGCTCTCCTACGCCGGCCGCAAGGGCATGCCCATCGCGGCGGTGGTCATGGACGAGAGCTCGATCGTGGTCAAAGACCTCGGAGCCGGCGAGCAGGAGGATCTGCCTTCGGCCGATGCTGCGGTCAGGCGCGTGCGCGAGCTGTTGGGCGAAGAGTAGGAGCCGCCGCGCGGCCTCTACTTCGCCACCAGGAAGGAGGAGGTCCACGAGGGACGAGCGGGCAGGTCGCCCTGGCGGAACATGGTCTCCCGCTCGGGATCGGCGAGGCGGCGGAGCGCGTGGCACGCCCCTTGCTTGGGTGTCGGGCGAGGAGGCACCCCAGCGATGACCCGCAGCGCCCGAGCCCATCACATCCAGAACGACCTCGCCACGAGCACGCGCACCGCGCACTTCGAGCTCGCCCGGCGGCGCGCAGAGCTGCTCCGCCGCGAGGACGCTGCCAAGCCCCGCACGAGCCAGCGTCTCCGACCCCCCAAGGCGGGGACGGGCGCGGTCCACGCGGCCCTCTGGGTGAACGGCGAGTGGATCGGTGCCGAGCTCCGCCGCGTCGAAGAGGGCCGATTCGCGCTCCGCTACCAGGGGGCGCTCCTCCTGGGCTCGGAGGGCTCCGTCGCCCTCCGCTGCGGGCAGGTCGCCGGCCACACCCTCAGCGTGCGCGCCGACGTGCTGAGCTGCCGCCGCGACGCCCGGGGAACGACGGTCACCCTGCGCGCCCGCTCCGCGGCGATGCGCTCCAGCCGCAGCGACCTCTTCGCCGCCTTGCGCGCCGGCCTCGCTGTCGCGATGCCCACCGCCCTCGCGTTCGTGCCCATGTCCGAGGGCGACGGCCACCGCTACTCGTTTGACGCAGCGGGCGCCAACCAGACCCAGTCCCTCGGCTCCAAGTAGGAGAGGAGCCAGGACCAGCCTCGCTCCCCTCGGAGCTCGGGCGCGTGCCTCGCCTGTCCCGTACTGGAACACGGGCTGCCTCCCCCGTCCCGATCCGACACGGCCTGCTACTGCTCGGCGCGCACATCGCCTATGGTGCCCCATGCGCTGGATCGGCCTGAGCGAAGACGAGGACCACATCCACCTCCGCCGCTTTCGCGGCGCCTTCCAGGTGGCCCCACTGCCCGAGGGCGAGGCCGCCGAGCTCCGCCGCGCCGTGGTGCTGGACGTCGAGACCACCGGCCTCGACCATCGGGTCGACAGCGTCATCGAGCTGGGCATCCGGCGCTTCGACTTCCACCGCCTCAGCGGGGAGGTCGTCGCCGTGGGGGAGGCTTATACCGCCCTCCAGGATCCCGGGCGTCCCTTGTCCGACGACGTCAAGCGCATCACTGGGCTGGGCGACGCGGATCTCGCGGGCCAGGAGATCGACTGGAGCGTGGCCAGGCGCCTCCTCGACGAGGCGCAGATCGTGGTCGCCCACAACGCCGGCTTCGATCGCCCCTTCGTCGACAAGGCCCTCGGGGGGACCCACAAGATCTGGGGCTGCTCGCTCCGACAGGTGGACTGGGCCTCCCACGGCTTCACGAAGAGGTCCATGGAGATGCTCTCCGTCTGGCACGGCTTCTTCACCACGGCACATCGCGCCCTCGCGGACGCCGACGCCACCCTCCACCTCCTCACCTTCCGCGGCCCGGAGGCCCAGGGCCCCTACCTGAAGGAGCTCCTCGCGCGGGCACGGGAGCCCTTCTTCCGCCTCGCGGTCTGCGAGACCCCGAGGGAGCTCAATACGGAGCTGAAGGGGCGCCGCTATCGCTGGCGGCCCGCGCCCGACTACGTCTGGTTCAGGGAGCTGAGGCCCAGCGAGCTGGAGACGGAGAAGGCCTGGGTCCGGGAGCACGTCCTCGAGCCGGCGGGGCGGGGCTACCTGGATGTGACCGAGATCTCCGCGTGGGAGCGCTTCAAAGCCGAGCCCTGATCGCTCCGGTGCCCGGGGCCCTCGTCAACCCGCGCCGAGCCGCCTATCCTCTGGGGGTGTCGTTGAGCGTCTCCCTGCCCCTGCCGGCCACCAACCTGCCCGCCGAGCGCGACCGAATGGTCGGGCGGCAGGAGGAGATCGAGCGCCTCGACGAGGTGCTGCGCTCCGGCGCCCGGCTCGTCACCCTCACCGGCCCACCGGGGGTCGGCAAGACCCGCCTGGCCCTCCACCTCGGCCAGCTCTGGCGTATGGTGGGGGAGAAGGTGATCTGGGCGCCGCTGTCCGGCCGCACGGAGCGAGACGACGTCGTCGACGCCGTCATCCGGGGCCTCGGCGTCTCCATCTCCCACGACGGCCCGCCCGAGGACGTCGCTGGCCGCGTGGAGTCCGTGCTCCTCGGCCAGGGCCCGGTCCTCCTCCTCCTCGATGGCGCCGACGAGCTCGCGGATGAGGCCCGGGCGGTGCTCGACGGCTGGCTCGATGTGACCGACGAGCTGCGCATCCTCGCGACGGCGCGCGGCTGGCTCGAGAGCGGCCACGAGCAGGCCTTCCCCGTCAGCACCCTGCCGATCCCCGACGCGGTCGCCCTCTTCGAGGCCCGCGCTCGCCGGGCGCGACCCGGCTTCAGCGCCCAGGACGAGGCCACCCGCCGCATCGTCGAGGACGTGGTGTATCACCTCGACGGCCTCCCTCTGGGCATCGAGCTCGCCGCGGCCCGCACCGCCGTGATGCCGATCGAGATGCTGAGGACGCGCCTCGCCTCCGCCGTCACGCTGGGCAGCGCGGGCATCGACACGCGCCACACCCTCTCGGACGCGATCCTGGCCTCGTGGCGACACCTCGCCGCCGCGGAGCAGGCGGCCCTCGTCCAATGCTCGGTCTTCGAGGATGGCTTCGATCTCGAGGCCGCGGAGTCCGTGCTCCGCCTGCCGGACGGCGTCGCGGCTATCGAGGCGATCGAGGGCCTGCAGCGCGCCTCCCTGGTGGTCACCGAGCAGCAGCTCGGGCGCGTACGCTTCCACCTCCTGCGCACGATCCGCGGCTTCGCCCAGCGTCGCCTCGACAGCGAGGGCAAGGACTCCGCGGTCCTCGATCGTTTCGTCCTCTGCATGCAGCGCCGCGGGCAGGATCTCGCCGGCGGACGCCGCGGGCCCTCCGCGGTGGGCATCGCGGCCGCCCTCGCGGACGAGCAGGAGAACCTGGCCAAGGCGGCCCGCATCGCCGCCGAGCGGGATCCGGCGGCCGCCGCCCGCATCGTGCTGGCGCTCGAGCCCTTCGTGGTCTCGCGCTGGCCGATCGGCCGCTACGTGGCGCTGGTGGCGAAGGTGGCGGAGTCCCTCGACGCCGCTGCTCACCCCGATCTGGCCGCTCGCCTCCACCTCTCCCACGGTCGCGCCGCACGCCTGCACGGCGACCGGGAGACCGCGAGCCGAGCCCTGGCGAACGCCCTCGAGAGGGTGGGGCGTGCGGACGAGATCCGCGCCTCTGTGCTCGCCGAGCGTGGCCTGCTCGCGCGCGGCGAGGGCCGCCTGAGAGAGGCCCTCGGTGACCTGGAGGCTGCCCTCGATATCGCCCGGGTCGCCAGCGCCGAGCACCTCGTCGGGTACGTGCACGAGCTCCTCGCGCCGCTCCACGCCCTCGACGGGGACGATGGAGCAGCCCTCCGCCACGCGGCGAGCGCGGTCCGTGTCCACGAGCGCCTGCGCGACGCGGCCTCGGTCGCTTCCGCCTCCTCTACCCTCGGCGCCGTCCTCCTGGGCCTGGGGAGGGTCGACGAGGCCGCGGCCCACCTGACCCACGCCCTCGAGCTCTTCGATACGGTCGGCGACGCGGCCGGCGGCGCCCGCGCCCGCGTGCGCCTCGGGCTCGTCGAGCTGGAGCGGGGGCGCACGGCCCGTGCACGTACCTGGTTGGAGCCGGCCCTCGAGACCCACCGCCGCCTCGGGCTCTTCGAGGGGCTCGGCGACTGCCATGCCGCGCTCGGCGCCGTGGAGCTGGCGAGCGGCGACGTGCGGGCGGCGGAGCAGCACCTGCGGGAGGCCCTCGACGCCCACCGCGACACCTCGGAGCGCGGCTGCGCCCACGATCTCGCGGTGCTGGGGCGCGTGGACGTCGCGGCGGGCCGGGCCGAGCTTGGACGCCGGCGCATCGAGGAGGCGATCGAGGCCCTCGAGGCCCTCGGCGGCGATCGCGCGCGGGTGGACACCTATCGTGTCCTCCTCGCGGAGGCCGTGGCGACCGCGGAGGCTCCGGCCGCGGCCACCCGGGGCCCCAGCCTGGAGGTCGATCGCCGCGGCGCCTGGTTCCGCGTCGATGGCGGAGAGGTCTTCGAGCTGGGCTCCCGCAGCCCGGGTCGGGCCCTGCTCGTCGAGATGGCCCGCCGCCTCGTCGACAGCCCGGCCACGGGGCTCGAGACCGAGGAGGTCTTCGCGGTGGGCTGGCCCGGGGAGCGCGCCCTCGAGGAGTCTCGCCGCAATCGGGTCTACGTCACGATCCGCCGGCTCCGGGCCGCGGGCCTGGGGGAGCTCTTGCAGTCCGATGAGCGCGGCTACTACCTGGATCCCGCGATCCAGTTGAGCTGGTTCCCTCGGGACGAGGGCGGCTAGCCGCTCCGCCCCCGAGAGCCCCCATGCCCCCCGCCACCGGATCCCAGAGCGCCGGTCACCGCTTCGGCGTCTTCGGCGGCGTCTTCACGCCCTCGATCCTCACGATCCTCGGCGTCATCATGTACCTGCGCCTGCCGAAGATCGTCGGCCAGGCCGGGCTCTACGCCGCCGTCGGCATCATCGCCGTGGCCCACATCATCAGCATCACCACCGGCCTCAGCGTCGCGTCGGTGGCCACCAACAAGACCGTGCGGGCCGGCGGCCCCTACTACATCGTCTCACGCTCCCTCGGGCTGCCCATCGGCGGCACCCTCGGGCTGGCGCTATTCGCGGGCCTCTCGGCCTCGATCGCCCTGTACCTCATCGGCTTCGCGGAGAGCTTCCTCGCGTATTGGGGCTTCGAGGTCACCCTCGATGCGATCCGCATCACCGGGACCATCAGCTTGCTGGCGCTGACCCTGGTGACCTTCGTCTCGACCTCCCTGGCCATCAAGTCCCAGTACGTGATCCTCGGCGCCATCGTCCTCTCCCTCGGGGGCATCGTCTTCGGTCCGGGGGTCGAGGCGCCGGCGTCGGTCCACCTCGAGCCCATGGAGGGGGCCCCGGCCCTCGCCGTCCTCTTCGGCATCTTCTTCCCGGCGGTCACGGGCTTCACCGCGGGGGTGAATATGTCCGGCGATCTCCGGGATGCCCGCACGGCGATCCCCCGCGGGACCATCGCCGCCATCGCCACGGGCCTGGTGGTCTACCTGGGCCTCGCGGCCTTCCTCGCCTGGCGGGTTCCGGCCGCGGAGCTCGCCGGCAACAGCGAGATCCTCGTCGAGATGGCCATCGCCCCCTGGATGGTAGCGGCCGGGGTCTGGGGAGCCACCCTGTCGAGCGCGCTCGGCAGCATCCTGGGGGCCCCTCGCATCCTGCAGGCGTTGAGCCTGGACCGGGTCACGCCGCGGCTCTTCGGGCGGGGCACCGGGCCCGCCTCCGAGCCGAGGCACGCGCTGGTGCTCGTCTTCGTGCTCGCCCTCGGGGGGGTGCTGGTCGGCGAGCTCGACGTGATCGCCCGCCTGGTCTCGATCTTCTTCATCATGACCTACGGCTTCCTCAACCTGAGCTGCGCTATCGAGAGCTGGGCCAGCCCGGACTTCCGCCCGGACTTCCGCATCCCCACCTGGGTGCCGATCGTCGGCGCGATCACCTGCGTGATCGTGATGATCCAGCTCGACCTGGTAGCGCTCCTCGGGGCGACGATCCTGATGGCCGCGCTCTACGCGGGCCTCAAGCGCCGGGAGCTGGCGGTGGAGGGCGGCGACGCCTGGGGCGCCTTCTGGTCGAGCGTCATCCGCTACGGCCTCGAGCGCATCGATCGCACGAGCCGCCAGCATCGCAATTGGCTGCCCAACATCCTGGTCTTCGATCACCCCTCGGTGAGCGCCCGCCAGCCTCTGCTCGAGCTGGGCCAGACGATGATCGCCCAGCGTGGGGTGATGACCGAGGTGAAGCTCGTGCCCGAGCGGCGCGGCCCGGCCACGCGCCGCGAGAAGGGGCGGGCGACCCGCTCGTGGCGGCCGCGGACCGCGGGCACCTTCAGCCGTGAGATCCCCTACCACGACCTGTACCGCACCATCTCCGATGTCTGCCGCTTCCACGGCTTCTCGGGCTTGGAGCCCAATACGGTCTTGATGGACTGGCACATCCCCTTCGATCAGCGTCAGCCCTTCGCTCAGCTCCTCGATCGTCTGCGGGACATGGACCTCAACGTCCTCCTCCTCGCCTCCGACGACAAGCGCCTGTTCGGCGAGCGGAGCCGCATCGACGTGTGGTGGGACACCACCCCGGGCTGTGTCCCCCTGTCGCTGATGCTGATCCGCTTCCTCACCGCCTCCGAGCAGTGGCGCCAGACGCCGGTGCGCTTCCTCATCGTCAATGACGGCAGCCTCCGGACCGATACGCTCATCGCCACCGCCAAGCGACTGATGGCCGACCATCGGGTGGAGGGCACGGTCCACGTGATCCAGTCCGCGGTGGGGGAGCGGACCTACGCCGACTGGGTCGCCAGCGAGTCGGAGGACGCCTCCC
>CAZEHU010000115.1:0-7486 GCA_964511605.1 uncultured Myxococcales bacterium | reverse complement strand
CTACGCGGCCGAGCTCATCACCGGCGGTGGCGGCTCCGGCCACGGCTCGGTGACCATCCGCTACTACGTGCCCGCGACGCCGTGATCGAGGAGCCCGGCGTCCCGGGCGCGGACCCCGCGTCAGCCGCCCGGGATCGCCCCGATCTCCGAGCAGGTGGTGTTCTCGAGGAGCATCACCGAGCCCGCGCCGCCGCAGAGCACGGCCAGGGCCTCACAGCCATCCCCATCGAAGTCCCATGCGAGGATCTCGGAGGGCTGGGTGCAGCTCGGGATCTCGATGGGCTCGGTGAACTCCGAGCTGTAGTCGGCGTTCTCGTCGGCCCCGACCGCCAGGTAGATCACCACCTGAGCCGCGCCCTGCTCCGTGAAGACGATGTCCTGGAAGCCGTCGGCGTTCACATCGGAGAGCACGATCGCCTCGGGCCCCCCCTTGGAGCCGATGTCGATAGGCAGGGCGGCGGAGAACGGGCTCGACGAGGTCTTGCCGAAGACCACGAAGACGTTGTTGTTGATCGTCGCCGCTACATCGACCACGCCATCGGCATCGAGGTCACCGTACGCGACGTCGTTGAGCCCGTTGCCAATGGTGATCGGCGGCTGGACCTCGAGAGGCAGAGGGGCCTGTGGATCGCCCTGCTTGTAGTAGTTCAGGGCACCGCCCGAGCCCGTGACCACGACCACATCGCCAGCCGTGCTGGGATCATCGTCGGGGAAGCCCGGCCCGATGGACTCGCTGTCGGCGAGCTTGGTGATGTGGATGGCCTGGGTCCCGACGTACTTCATCGCGCTCGTCTCCTCGGCACAGCCGAGGTTCTCCCAGCACTGCCAATACCCGGGGGTCGGCGCGGCGGCCCACCGGCATTGGCGCAGGAGCCCGGTATCCGTGGGACACTCGTTGTTGAGGGTCTGATCGATAGCGAGGAGCAGCGAGGGCACCTCGTCGCCAGCGGCTCCCGTGAGACTGAACGCGGAGGGGGCCGAGGGTAGCGCGAGGTGGCGATTCCAGGGTTTGAACATAGCATTCGTAGCTGAGGTCAGGCCCGGCCCCGCCCAGAAGCCGGAGCCCGGATCGGTGTTCACCAGCAGCGAGACGTGGCTGGTGGGGGTGCCCGAGGCATCCCCCGCGAGCACGAGATCGGCGGCCCCGTCGGGCGCGAGCTGCCCATCGAAGCGGAGGAGGTCCACGACCCGCAGCGCGCGGGCTGTCACGCTCCCGAACTCCTTGGCCTGATCGCCGTAGAGGGCAGCAGGGATGCGATCGTAGGCCGCGGGCCAGCTAGGCAGCGTGTCCCCGCCAGTGCCCTGGGTCCACGCGAAGACCGTCGGGCCGGTCGCGAGCTTGGAGGGTTGGCTCCACTGCCGGTAGGTCTGCCCGATGGGGTGGTAGACCTTGAGCCACTGGCTGTTCGGGAAGCCGCCTCCATCGGCCGTAGCGACCAGCTCCGCCTGGCCGTCGCCGGTGATGTCGCCGATCGCCATAGCGACCAGGGCGCCACCATCGGCGGGCGAGTGCTTTCCGAGGGGGGAGACCAGGGCCCTGGTGGCGCGGAAGTCCAGGTAGCCCTTGTCTCCGGTCTGGTTGATCATCACACCGAGGCCCCCGGAGCCGAAGTCCATCAGGAGGTCCGGCAGGCCATCCTGATCGAGGTCCGCCGCCTTCAGCCGCGCGGCCCCGAGGCCCGTGACGAAGCCGGCGCCCTCGCTGACCGGATTCCAGAGAGGCTCGTCCTCGTCCTGGCCGAAGCGGCCTCGGCCATCGCCCGTGTGGACCTGCACCAGCCGGGTATCGTTGCTCATCATCGCGAAATCGTCGTGGCCGTCGCCGTCGAAGTCCGCGCACGCGGCGCCCCGGATGTTCCCCCCGGTCGTCCCGCTCATCGACCAGACGTTGACCGGGTCTTCGGCATGGCCGCTGTCCAGGCTCGTAGCGAAGACCCCGAAGCCCTTTCCGCGGAGCACCCGCCAGGTCCCGGACTGCTCGGTGCCGGCCACCAGGTCGAGGTGGTCGATCTCCCCGTCCTCGAGGTCCTCGTCGCCGAGCTCGATGAAGTTGCCCGCGCAGGCGTACTGCACGTCCTGAGCCTTCTGCCCGCTCACGGGCCACACATCGCTCGGCGTCGGAGCCGACAGCGCGGTGTCCTTGGGCGTCCCCGAATCGAAGCTGTTCCGCCAGAGCTGCACCTGGTTGAGATCCTCGGCCGCCGTCAACAGATCCATATAGCCGTCGGGGCGGCCCTCCTCGCCGGTCAGGTCCACCGCGATGGCGGTCACGATGCCCTCCACCCCTCCGGCCGGCGCGCCATCGGCCAGCACCGTCGGGCAGGTGGTGAGCGTGGTGGCCTCGCCGGTCTCCTCGTCGACGCCCGCCTCGGTCTCACAGGCCTCGGAGTCGAAGCTCTCGGGCGACTGGGTGGCGTTGCGCTTGAAGAGCACGACGCTGGCCTCCTGGGCGGAGGTGAGGACCACCACGTCCTCGAGCTCCGGATCCGGCGCATCGGCCGTGAAGTCCGCGACCACCAGGCCCCGTGTGGCCCCAGCGAGGAAGGGCAGCTCGTGCACCTCTTGCGCGGCGACTGCTCCACCCTCGAAGTGCCGCAGGACCAGGGCGTCCTTGCCCGCGATGTTCTCCACGGTCACGAGGTCGGGGTCGGCGTCCTCCCCCACGTGGATGACCGCCAAGGCCTTGATCTGCATATCGGGGGTCAGGGCCCGCATCAGGGTAGCCGGGAAATCACCCGGATCGCCGCTCGCTTTGTGCTCGCCAGCGTTCTCCGCGAGGATCACCCCTTCCGAGGTGCCGAGGAGAACGTCCGGGTAGCCGTCACCCGTCCAGTCGTAGACATGGGTGTCGTTGAGGATCGGCTCGCCGGTCACGGACCATCGATCCATCGTCACGAGGCGCGGCAAGCGCACGATCTTCACGACCTCCTCGATCGCCGTCCCCTCGTGACCGCAAGCGTCCACCGGCACGACCTTCAGCGTGTAGAGGTCGGTCGGCAAGGCCGCGACGTCCACGGCCGTATCGAAGGACTGGGTCTTCTCCTCGCCCTCCGCTGCCGGGAGGACCTCCTCGAAGTGCACCGGCTCGGCGCCCTCCCCGCTCGCCTCGAGCTGCTCGAGGGTGATCCGCACCTCGCCCACCTGCACGCTATCGCTGGCGGTCCCCACGAAGTCCGCATCGCCCGTGAGGCTCGGCACCGAGCCGCCGAGCTCGGGCTCGACGAGATCGAGCGTGGGACCCTCGGAGTCCAGCACCACGTCCTGGGTCACATAGTGGTCGGGGTCCGCCGGCAAGGTCGCCGTGTCGGCCCCCTGCGGCAGCCAGGCGATGCCGATCTTCACCAGGTCACCGTTGGCGGCCCCCGCGAGGGCGTCCAGGACGCCTGCGAGGTCGAAGGTGAGGGTCCACGCGGTCCCGCTGGGCGCGCTGGGCGCGCTGGCCGCGCTGGCATCGCTGGCCGGCAGGACGACTTGATCGGCCACCACCAGGAAGAGCAGTGCCTGCGCGGCCTCCGCGCCCCCCTCGAGGCCCTCGACCTGGACCTCCACCTCGAGGCTGCCGAGCCCGCAGAGGACCCCGTCCACGGGGCCGATGCCGAGGAGCGAGAGCTTCACACCGTCGCCAGGCTCCCCGGCGCCATCCGATGCATCCGACGTGCTCGTCTCCCCCTGCTGGACATCGAAGCCGTTGGTCCCGTCGTCCTCCCCCGGACCGCTGTCCTTGCAGCTCTGGCAGCCTGCGAGGAGCTGAGCCCCCGCCACGATCACGGCTGCGAGCGCCGCGATCCGGGGCAGCTTGGACCCCGGGGGCGAGATCGGGTGGAGCTTGGGTTCGAGCACGGGACCTCCGGTCAGCGGTCGCGGCCGGCATGGTACCGGAGGGCGACCGTGAACCACACTCCTCCGCACCCTAGGCGCCGGCCGGGGGCGACCCGCTCCACTTGACGGATCTCGGGACCGAGGGCACAACGCCCTCTCGTAACCCCCTCGGCCCTATGGCCATAGGGGGGGCGGTCCTATCGGGCCGAACCCCACATCGACTCCCCCACGTGGGGACATGGAGACCAGCATGAACATCCGACGCAAGATCACCATCGCCGCAATCGCTCTCGGCCTCTCCCTCAGCGGCGTCGCACTCGGCGCCTCCGGCTGCGGCTCCACCGCGGCCGAGACCAAGGCCGACGAGGGCGGCGAGAAGAGCTGCGGCGGCGAGGCCGGCGAGGGCGGCGAGAAGAGCTGCGGCGGCGAGAAGAGCTGCGGCGGCGAGAAGAGCTGCGGCTAGACTGCCGGCCCTCCGGAAGCCGGCCCCGAGAGCCCGAAGGTCCCCTTCCAGGGCTACGGGGTCGGCCTCCGTCGACCGCACGACCCGGCGATCTTCGACCACCACCCGGGGTCGACCTCGTGGAGGTGCCCGCCGGGAACGTGCTCTGCTTCGGCGGACGCCGCCGGACGATCCTCGGGCGCGCCTGCGCACCTGGCCGGTGGTCCCACTCTGCGCAATACCGCGGAGACCGCCGGCCTCAGCCTGGCCCGCGCTGCCTGGGTGCGCGCGGTCCCTGTCGCGCTGGTGATCGAGCCCGCTCCCTGCGCGCTCCACGATCGAGCCCGCTCCCTGAGCGCTCCACGATCGAGCCCGCTCCCAGAGCGCTACGCGGCCCGCGCCGCCTTTCGATCCGGACCCCTTCATTGACGGCGACGGGCGCCAGCCGGGAACATGGGCCCCCGGCGCGTCCACGCCCCGCGAGGAGCGCACCGCATCCGCCGATCAGCGAGGAGGGCGCTCCATGAGCACCGCAACCGAGATCACCGCCGGGGGCGCGTCTCTGGCCACGAGCAGCGACGACACCGCGGCATCGAGCGCCTCCACGAGGCGCGGCTTCCTCGAGCGGCTCGGCCACGGGGTCGCCGGCGCGGCGGCCTTCCTCTTCCTCGCGCGCTGCGACCACGCCGGCGCCGGCCTCGGCCACGAAGACGAGCAGGACGACGATTTCGGGATGCACGGCCCGATCCGCGAGAACCATGCCGTGCTCCAGCTCCCCGCGGAGGCGGCCGCCCTGGGCCTCTTCGCCCCCTACGACGATGGCTCCCCCTTCCTCCGCCGCTGGGCCGTGGCCCACGTCGCCCGCGGCAAGCGGGATCAAGTCGTCGTGCTCCTGGTCGACACCCAGACCGGGGGCCACGCGGAGCTGGAGCTCATGGCCCTCGACCCGGACATCCGCCCCATCGCCAGCTCGGAGCGCTACGGCGTCTTCGTGGACAACGGCGGGCGCGGCGACCTCCCGACGCCGCTCCATCTGCGCAAGCTCTCCGAGCGCCTCGCCGAGATCCTGCGGGACAACGAGCACAGCGTCGATCCCGGCTGGCGCGTGCCGAGCCTGCGCGAGGCCGCGTCGCTCCGCGCGCAGCCTATCAGACCCGCCAGACCACCTCTCGGTTCCGCTCCCGGCGCATGAGATCGACCAGGTTGTTCAGGCGCTTGGAGATGGCCTCCACCAGATCGTCCATCGCCAGCACCCCTACCAGGCGCTGCTCGCCGTCGATCACCGGCATGCGGCGGACACCACAGGAGGTCATGCGCTCGAAGACCTTGTCGAGGGGATCGGTGTCCTTCACCGTCGCGACGCGGCGGCTCATGGCATCCCCCACCAGGATGCGATCCAGGCTCTCGGGTGTCTGGGCCACCACCCCGACCACGATGTCGCGGTCCGTGAGCATGCCCACCGGGCGCTGCTCCGCCCCCTGTCCGGCGACCACCACCAGGGAGCCGACGTGGTGCTCCCTCATCTTCACGGCCGCCCGCACGACGGTATCGGTGGGAAAGATGGTGATGACCGGCTGCTTCGCGAAGTCCTTCGCTCTCATGGCAGCCTCCTGATGGACTGAGGATAGGCTCCGCGGCAGCAAGCGGCGTGCCAGGGCGCGGGATCCAGGCGGCCGTTGGCCCCTCCCACCGCGGGCGTGCGAGGTCACACCTCGAGGGGCGGCAGATCCTGCAGATCCCTGTGCCTTATGCCACGGGCATCGAGGCCACCAAGGGGGTCCATGTCCCGCCACACCCGCTGCCCACAGGAGAGGGGTCCGTGGCCTCTCTCAGTGGCAGGCCTCCACGGCGATCAGCAGGGGGCGCAGCCCGATCCACACGCCGAGCCCACACCACGCGATGCCCACGAGGGCCGGCGGCACAGGACGGCGCATGGCCGCGCGGGCGATCAGCGGGGCGGCGAGTCCCGGCACGGTCGCCGCCCAGAAGACCGCCATCACAGCCGCCCCGGAGGGGGCCGATCCGCTGGCTGCCGCCAGGGCCCAGGCCCCCGCCAGGAGCCCGCAGGGCAGGAGACCCGTCGCCAGCCCCAGCGCCAACCCGCGACGCGGGATGTAGGGCGCGATGGCTGCGAGCAGGCCGCCGCTCCCGGACTCCGCGGTCGCCAGGCGGGAGGTCGGCACGAGATTCGCGGGACGCCGCAGCCCCCACAGCACGGAGGCCCCCTTCACCAGCGCGCCGAGCGCGACCGCGGCCAGCGCCACCACCTGCAGGATCTCGAGGGCGATGGCGTCTGCGAGGAGCTGGCCCCCGTGTCCGAAGACCGCACCCAGGGTGCCATAAGCGATCAGCCTGCCGAGCCCGTAGCCACCGAGATCCACCAGGTGGATCCTCTGCGCTCGGGTGCAGCCGGCGAGGGCCAAGGGCCCGCACATGCCAGCGCAGTGGAGGCTGCCGACGAGCCCGGCGCCGGCCGCCGCGACGAGGGAGGTCATCACGGGGAGGCCTCTCGCACGGCCCCCCCCCGTTGTCCACACCGCGGGCCACCGCCAGGGTGACGTGGGCCAAGCCGAGAGGGCCCAGCCTCCCTACGATCCCGCGCGGTCCATGATCACGCGGGCCTCAGATGGTGCGCGCAGCGCGGCCCTCGCTCAGGAGGTGGCGGGTTGGCAGCGAGGAGTCGGCCACCAGGACGGAGTGCGCATCGTCGACCGTCGCCGGCGGCGGGTTCGGGGGCGCCGGGCCTCCCCAGGCCACCTCGTGGATACGAGGGGCAGGAAGACGAGCGCCGGCGGAGGGGCCATCCACCCGGATGATGGCACCCTCCACCGGTGCTTCCCGGTGGGTGACGCTCAGGAGCACGTCACCCCGGGGGTAGTCAGCCTTCAAAGCGCGGTACACCGAGTTCGCCACTGACGTCTTGGGACCCTGGCGGGCCTTCGCCGGCTCGTAGCTCAGCGCCGTGCAAGGCGCGAAGAGCATGAAACAGGCCGCTGCCACCACAAGCTCCGCCGCGCAAGCGGTGAAGAGCGTGGTGACGACCCCGTAGACCGTCAGGCGACGGCGCGCGGCGAGGAGGAGTGCCGCGACGGGGAATACGACCAGATACGAACCGACGCTACGCCAGAAGTGGCTGCTCTCCGGAGACTGCGCCCAGAAGGGACCACCCCAGAAAACGAAGAAGAGCGACGAACCCAGGAGGAGGACCGTCCAGTCCCACGCACC
>CAZEHU010000114.1:0-7509 GCA_964511605.1 uncultured Myxococcales bacterium | reverse complement strand
ATCCGGAGGAGGCGCGCAGCGCGCCGCCGGACGCGCCCCTCGGCGATCGTCCCCGGCCACGTACCGGCGGGGACCACACCCTGGGGTGGGGCGACCTCGATGCCGGCGACGTGGAGTCCGCGATGCAGGACGACGTGGAGCTGCGCATCCCGATGCGGCGCCGCAGCCACACCCTTCAGATGGCGACCTCGCCGCGGACCGACCGCCCGAAGACCGAGGATGCAGCGGGCGGCGCCGCCCTGGGGCGACGGACCCGGGAGCGCCTGCTGGCCGCGTCCGAGCGCCTCGACGATCAGGTGGAGCGCCGCGCGTCCCTCCGGGGTCCCGCCGATATCCATGAGCCCATCCTCCATCGTGGGGGCGACGGCACCCTGCGCTCGCGCCCTGTCACCGAGGATCGCGGCCTCGCGGAGCGTCTCCACAAGCGGGGGAGCCCGACGATCGATCGGGTGCCGGGCCCTGCGGCTCCCGCTGGTCCCGCCGAGCTCGCTCCGGCTTGGGCCGAGGCCGAGGGGCCCACGACGCCCGCCCCCCGCGTCCGCGCCGGACGCCTCCGCCACGTTCGCTCCAGCACCCACAAGCCGCGGTACCGCAAGACCACCTCCAACCTCCGCGGATCCCTATCCGGGGACGGGGTGGCCGAACCGGCCGAGGCCGCTGGGGTCCCCGTCGAGGACGCTCTTCTGGCCCCGGAGGGACCGGGCCTGCGTCTGGCCGCGATCCCCGGCCTGCTGATCCTGCTGCTGGCGGCGCTCCTGCCCGCGGCCGGCGCGGAGGGCGAGGCGCTCGTCGCTCCCTGGATCGTGTGGACCCAGCCGGGGAGCGGCGCGCTCGGTGCCCTCGCGGCCCTGGCGCTGGCCCTGCTGGCTGTCGGCGCCCCGCTCGGTGCCCTGTCCCGCTCGCTCACGACCGCGGTGGTGGGCGGGGGATTGCTCGGCTTCGGGCTCTTCGGAGCTCAGGCCCACGTGCTCGGCGGCGAGGTCGCGGCCCCGGCGCCCCTCGTGGACCTGCTCTTTGGCCCGCCGGCCCCCCGGTGGGCCCTCCTCGCCGGGGCCCTGACGCTCCCGATCGCCCTCGGCTGGCGCCGTGCCCAGCCGGAGAGCCTGGGGGCCCGCATCCTGCTCTTCACCGGCATCGCGGTGGTGGCCTTCCTCTATCTCGGTGCTCCTCTGCCCGGCGTCGAGGGTCCCGCCCTGGGCGCCTTGCTGGCGGCCGGCAGCGGCGCTGAGTTCATCGGGGATCGCTGGGCGGCCCTGGCGGCCCTGGTGCCCGCTGGGCTCGTCCTCCTCGCTCTCCCGGCGCTGCGGGCCTCGCGCCTGCCGCGCCTCCTCGGGGAGGTGCCCCAGATCGCCCTCTGGTCCTTGCTCGCCACCGCTCCGCTCGTGCTCGTGGCCCTCTTCAGCGCCTCCGCGGAGTCCTGGCCGCTCGTCCTCGAGCCTGTGCGCAGCACGCTCCTCGTCGTCGCTGGCCTCGCCCTGCTGCCCCTCGGGGTCGGCCACCTGTTGGGGGCGCTGCTCTCCGAACACGTGGAGCCCTATCCGCTGGCGGAGCACGCCGAGCCCGACCCCGCTTGACCGTCGCTGCAGGGCCCCGGAACATGGGGCGGTGCGGGATCATCGGGGAGGATGACCTGTGAGTGCGGAGACGACGGTCGAGGTCGGTACAGAGGCTAGCGGGCGCGCGAGCGGGAGCCCGCGTGGCCCGGGCCCACAGCGTATGGCGCTGGTCGTCGCGTGGTCCGCCGCGGAGCCGGAGCGGGTGGGGGAGTCCCTGCTCGTGCACAGCGCGGAGCCGGTGGTGTTGGGCCGCGAGGGCGACGCCGGCCTGGTCCGGCAGCGCCCCGACAAGAGCGTGCCGACCGGCGGCCTCGAGGATCCCACCATCTCACGCCGCCAGCTCGAGGTGCGCTTGGGCGGGCGCGCGGTCCTGCACGTGGAGAACGTAGGTCGCGGCAAGATGTTCGTCGACGGCGAGGCGGTGGACGAGGCGCGCCTCCAGCCCGGGAGCGTGGTGGAGCTGCGCGATCGCTTGGTGCTGCTCGCCAGCCGCCGGCCGAGCCGCCTCGAGGAGTCGCGCTCTTTCCCGATGAGCCAGGCCCCGCGCTTTGGCGCGGCGGACCGTCATGGACTCGTCGGCGAGTCCCCCCTGGCCTGGGCGCTGCGAGAGCAGGCGGCCCTGGTGGCTCGGCTACCGCATCACGTGCTGATCCTCGGCGACAGCGGCGCAGGCAAGGAGCTGTTGGCGAAAGCCGTGCACGCGCTCAGTCCGCGGAGGGATCGCTCGTTGGTGAGCCGCAACGCCGCCACCATCCCGCCCGGCATCGCTGCCGCGGAGCTCTTCGGCTCCGCGAAGAACTACCCGCAGAGCGGCATGGCCTCGCGCCCCGGGCTCGTCGGCACCGCCCACGGCGGCACCCTCTTCCTCGACGAGGTGGGGGAGCTGCCCCTCGAGCTGCAGGCCCAGCTCCTGCGCGTGCTCGACGCCTCCGGGGAGTACCAGCGCCTCGGCGAGGTGCGCGTGCGCCAGAGCGATCTGCGCGTGGTCGCGGCCACGAATCGGGACGTGGACGAGCTCCGCCACGACCTCGCCCCGCGCTTCAAGCTGCGCCTCGTGGTGCCGGGCCTCAACGATCGCAGGGAGGACATCGGCCTGCTGATCCGCCACCTCCTGGCAGGGGCCTTCCGGGCCGACGCCGGGGAGGGCGGCCTCGCGGAGCGCTTCCTCGAGGAGGGCGACCTCCGCCGCCCTCGGGTGAGCACCGAGCTGGTGGCGGCCCTCGTCCAGCATCGCTACACCCACCACGTGCGCGAGCTCGACGGCTACCTCTGGCGGGCTCTGACAGCCTCGTCGGGGGGGAGGGTGGTGGCCCCGCCGGGCCTGATCGAGGGCCTCGACCGCGAGCGCCCGGGGGTGCGCGAGAGCACGCCCCCCGAGGAGGTGAGCCGCGAGCAGATCGAGGCCCTCCTCCAGGAGCACGAGGGGGCGGTGAGCAAGGTCTACAAGGAGCTCGGCCTGTCCAGCCGCTTCGTGCTCCGCCGCTTGATGATCCGCTTCGGCCTCGACGCCGCCGACTACCGACCGGAGTAGGGGGGAGTGCCCCCGACCCCCGCCCGCATCTGTCCGGCCTGTAGGGCCCCCACCGACGCTCGCCTCTGCCCCCACGACGGGGTGCTGACCTTGCCGCGAGAGGCCCTCGAGGCGGACGCCCCGCGCGACCTCATCGGCAGCATCTTCGACGGACGCTATCGGGTGGAGGCCCTGCTGGGTCTCGGTGGCATGGGGGCGGTGTACCGAGCGACCCAGCTCTCGGTGAAGCGGCCGGTGGCCCTCAAGCTCATCGCCGACGAGATGATCTCGGGCTCCGCCCACGCCCGCCGCTTCCGGCAGGAGGCGGAGGTGGTCGCGCGCCTGAACCACCCCCACATCGTGCAGCTCCACGACTTCGGCGCCACCGAGGAGGGCATGCTCTACCTGGTGATGGAGCTCGTGGACGGCGAATCGCTCTCCCACCTGATCCGCGCCGAGCGGCCCATCGGCTCGAGGCGAGCGATCCACCTCGCCTCCCAGGTGCTCTCCGCCCTCGCCGCGGCCCACGACGCGGGGGTGGTGCACCGGGACCTGAAGCCCGACAACATCATGCGGACCACGGCCCTCGGGGATCCGGACACCGTGAAGGTCCTCGACTTCGGCATCGCCTGGGTCGAGGAGGAGGAGGGCGCGGCCCGCGAGCGCATGACCCGCACCGGGCTGGCGGTCGGCACCCCACGCTACATGGCGCCCGAGCAGGCCATGGACACGCCGATCACCGGGCAGCAGGACCTCTACGCGCTCGGGGTCATCCTCTACGAGCTCCTGGCCGGGAGGCACCCCTTCGCGTGCAACACCTCGCTGCAGTACGTGGCGGCCCACCAGCACGCCCTGGTCCCAGCGCTGGACCTCAGCGATGTGGAGCTGGGCCCGCGGCTCGCCGAGTGGGTGCTCGGCCTCCTGCGCAAGCACCCGGACGCGCGGCCCCAGGGCGCCAGGATGGCCCTGGCGCAGCTCGAGGCGATCCGAGATGGGCGCCCGGACCCGAGCCCCTCTCGCGACGTGCCCGCGGCCTACGCTGCCACCGAGAGCCGCGTCTTCCAGGCCGGGGCGCCGGCCTCCTTCGCCACAGGGGAGCCCAGCGTCGAGGTCGCCTCATCTCGAAGGGAGAGGGGGGCGGGCCCCTCCCCGAGCGCTGTGCCGCCTACCCGACCCCTGCCCCGCCGCCGGGGCCTGCCCGCCCTGGTGGCTGGGCTCGCCCTGGCAGGCGCGGCTTGGGTCCTCTGGCCCCCGGGGCCACCCCAGGTGATGCCCGCCCTTCAGGAGGCGCCCGCCCTCTCGCCCGTCGAGATGTCGAGGCCGAGGGAGCTCGGGCTCGAGGTCCCGAACGCCGAACTGGTCGACGAGGCCGGAGCCGTGGAGCCGCCCGGGGTGGCCGCGCCGCTGCACCCCGAGGCCCCCGCGCAGCGCACCGTCCTCCTGACCAGCTCGCCGCCAGGCGCCGCGGTGTGGCGCGGGGACCGCAGCATGGGCCACACTCCCCTCGAACTGCCGTGGCCGGAGGGGGCCGCCCCACCGAGGGTGGAGCTCCGGGCCGCTGGGCATCGCACCTCGGTTCTCGGCCTCGGGCGCCCCCACCTCGACTCCGGGACCGCTCACGTGGACCTCCTGCCTCTGCCCAAGGCGGCGGCGCCCGCTCCCGGCAGGCGTCCCCCCAAGGCGTCCACGCCTGCGGCCGGCGACTACCGGGTGGTGCCATGAGGGAGGCGCGATGAGCCACCGCCGCGCGGCCCTCCTCCTCGCTGGCGCTCTGCCCGTGTCCGCCTGCATCTCCTTGGATCTGGCGGGTCGCCCATGGCCATGCGGATCGGAGAGCGACTGCGCCTCCGGCTTCACCTGCGCCTGGTCCCAGGAGGCCACCGAGGAGCGCTGCCTGCCGGACGACGATCCGACCCTCGTGGGTCCCTGCGCCGACCTCGTGCCGGCGGCCTGTCAGGGAGGCACGGGCTGTGAGCTGAGCTGCGTGCCCGCTACCGAGGGGCTGGTGGGCTGCAACCCCACGCTGGACGGAGTCTGCGGCGAGCGGCCCGAGGAGGCGCCGGCCCACATGGTCTCGGTGGAGGCCTACTCGATCGGCACGCAGGAGGTGAGTCGGGCTGAGTTCGCAGCTTTCCTCGACGAGACCGAGGAGCTCCCGGGCGAGCTCTTCGACAGCGCTGCCGAGGGCGCACCCCTCAGCCTCGTCGAGGGCGGCTGGCAGCCCGTGGGGGAGGGCGCCTTGCCCATGACCCACGTCGCCTGGAAGGGGGCGAGCGCGTGGTGCGCGTGGCGCGGCCTCACGCTCTGCTCCGAGGCGCGCTGGGAGATCGCCGCTCGCGGCGGCTGCGAGCTCCACGACGAGCCCTGCACCGAGACCACCCCCGCCCTGCCTTGGGGCGAGGATCCCCTTGGCTGCGCGCGCACCTGGTGGTCCGGCTGCGGGGAGGGCCCGGCCCCAGTCGGCGCGCGCTCCGAGGGAGCGAGCCCCTACGGCCCGAGGGACCTGGTCGGCAACGTCGCGGAGTGGGTCCGCGACTGCGGCCACGAGGACTACGAGGGCGCCCCGGAGGACGGCGCCTCCTGGCTCGGCGACTGCACGACGCGCGTCGTGCGGGGCGGCAGCTACGCCTCCGAGGCCAGCGAGCTGCGAGCCAGCGCCCGCCGCTTCGAGCCCCCCGAGGTCACGGCCGCCGACATCGGCTTTCGCTGCTGCGCGGCGACGAGCCCATGAGCCCGGTCCTCCCCGTGCTGGTGGCGGCCCTCGTCGCCCCGGCCCCGACCACCACCCCCGAGGACGCCACGCGCGCCCGCGACAGCAACGAGCGCGCCCTCGAGGCCTACGAGGCGGGCCGCTTCGGCGAGGCCGCGCGCCTCTTCGAGGCCGCCTTCGCGGCCGATCCCCACCCCTCCCTGCTCTGGAACGCCGCCCGCGCCTACGACCTCGGCGGCGAGCTGGAGCTGGCCCTCGACCGCTACGAGCGGGTCCTGGCCCATTCCGAGACCACCCCCGATCACCGCCAGAAGGCTGCCGAGCGGCGCGAGATCCTCCAGCGGCTCCTCCATCCCCCTCCTCCCGCGGGCCCGGAGCCCGACGCGACCCCAGGGGGCCCGGCTCCCTATGCCGGGGGAGCGGAGGAGCCTCTCGCCCCCCCGGCCGCCCCGCTCCCGGAGGTGGCGCCCCCCTCCCGAGCCCTCGAGCTCACCTTCGCCTCCGCTGGCGGGGTCCTCCTGGCCACCTCCGGCGTCCTCCTCACCCTCGCGATCTCCAAAGCCAGCACCACCGAAGAGGACGACACGCTCACCCAGAAGCAGGCCTTCGCCGCCCGCGACAGCACCCGCCGCCTCGAGGCCTCCGCCTGGGCCACCGGCCTCGCCGGCCTGGGCCTCTTGACCACGGGCGCGGTCCTCTACGCCCTGACGCCTGCTCGCTTGTCGACAGACTCTCCCTCCGCCCTCACCGCGCCCCGCGGCTCTCCCGCCGTGGCCGCCCCCGCCCTCCTCCCGGGGGGGACGCTGGGGGTGGTGATCACCGTGGTCCGCTGAGGGCGTGCGCGATCCAACCTGAGCGGCGATCTCGGCACCTTGTCATCAAAGCATCAATGGCCTACGCATTGATGCATGCGGACGACGCTTACCCTCGACGACGACCTGGCCGCCAGGCTGAAGCAGCGTAGCCGAGAGCAGGATCGACGCTTCAAGGACGTCGTCAACGAGGCGATCCGCGTGGGCCTTGCCACACTCCACGAGCCACCGCATCGCCAGCGGTCGGCCTTCCGCGTGGTCCCCTTCACCGGAGGGCGACCCCGCCTCCCGCTCATCACCTCGACCGGAGAGCTGCTCACCCGGCTCGACGAGAGCGAGCACGGGCCTTGATCCTGCTCGACGTCAACCTGCTACTCTACGCCTACTTTCCACTCTATCCCGAGCACGACGCGGCCCGAGCATGGCTGGAGCAGTGCCTCGATGGGCCTGGCCGGGTGGGCATCCCCTGGGCATCGCTCCTGGGCTTCGTCCGGATCGCGAGCAATGGTCGCCTCTTCGAGGATGCGCCGAGCGTGGCCGAGGCCTGGCGGGTCGCAGCCTCCTGGCGGGAGCTCGAGAGTGTCTGGATCCCCCAGCCCACTTCCCATCACCGGGCCCTCGTCGACACGATGCTCCGGTCCGCACGCAGCTCCCGGCTCGTCCCGGATGCCCACCTTGCGGCCCTGGCTGTCGGGCACGGCCTCACCCTGCTGAGCGCCGACGACGACTTCGCTCGCTTCCCGGGCCTGAGCTGGGAGAAGCCGCCGTTCCTGATGGACAGTCGCTGAGAGGGCGCTCGTCGCACACGCGGTGCAGCCTTCAGTAGTCGCGACAGCAGCGAATCCCAGCGGTAACCGTTCACGTGAGTGATGTGCCGCCCGTGACATTCGCGGGGCTCCGCGGAGATCCGCTCCGTTGGGA
>CAZEHU010000113.1:0-7529 GCA_964511605.1 uncultured Myxococcales bacterium | reverse complement strand
GGGTATACGCTGATCGTCACCAAATCCACCGTCCCCGTGGGTACGGGTGCCGATCCGCCAGTCGAGGGTCATGGTGGACGGGGACTACGACCTCTGGGGCCTGACCCTCGACATCCTCGACGAGCTCCTGGGCCACCTCGGCGCTGAGCGGAGGGGCGGGCTGTCCCGGCGGGCGCGCCGCGCCCTCCGCCTCAATCCCTGAAGCGCTTGTCCGGGTTGCGCTTGGACCACTCGTAGATCCGCCGGGAGATGTCCCGGGAGCGCTTGCTCTTCCGCGTCGAGCCGAGGGCGCTCGCTTTGAGGCGCGCGATGCGCTCCTCGCGCGACTCCGGGGCTACGCCCTCGGGAGCAGGCTTCGGGTCGGCGTGCGGCGCCCCGGACGGCGCGACCTCCTCGCGCTCGGCCTCCAGCAAGGCCTCGAGGGCCGTGGGCTCCTGCACGAGAGGCTCGCCATCGTCGAAGCGCATCGTGAAGCCGGGACCTGGCCCCTGGTGGAGGCGCAGGCGCGCCTTGCGGAGCGCGCGTGCGTCGTCGACCGCGAGACGACGCAGGGTCCGTTGGGTGTGTTCGAGCCTCCAGCCCCCCGGCAGCTTGATGATCTGGTGGCCCCGAGTCCGGTAGAAGCGGAGCAGGCGCTCCTCGTTCGCCGCCATGTAGGCGACCGGGCCGCTCGGGCCCTCGAGCTTCTCCTCGGCCCCCACCGGCAGCTCGAAGCCGAGGCGGACGCGGCCCGAGCCTCGCAGGTTGCCGTAGGTGTCGAGGATCGGGGGTCGCACCGGCCTCCGCTCCCGCGCGGCCGGGGCTCCAGTCTCGGCGCTCGCCGCAGCATGAGCCGGGGCGCGAGTGGGCTCCGGCTCTTCGCTACAAGCGCCGACCACCAGCATCCCCGCGAGGGCGAGTCCAAGCAGGCCCCTTTGCCTCCCCATCAGTAGAGGACGTAGCCCCAGGAGGCGCTCTGGAACATCTCCCCGGTCGAGGAGAGGTCGTGGGTCATGCTGCGGGTCTTCGCCGAGCCGGAGTCCACCCCGGGGGCCGCGAGCTTGGCCGAGCTGTCCGAGCCCTGGGCCACGTTGACGACGAGATCGAGGTCTCCCTTCGAGGTGGTGCCTCCGTGTGTGCCGTCGCCCATGCCCTCCCCATCGTCGGAGCGACACGCCGGCCGCTCGATGACCTGGACGCCGTAGGGGATCGAGTAGCCCAGCGAGACCCGCTGGACCTCGTCGATGGTATTGGGGTCACCATCCTCATCGAGCACCGGCATGCCGGTGGAGCTGTCGTTCGGGTCCGGGTCCGTGAAGTGCACGCCGTACAGGTAGCCGGTGCCCTCGAGGCAGGCATCGGTGCTGTTCACCTCGTAGGTGGTAAAATAGGTGGTCGAGTTGAAGATCAGCGGCTCGCCGGTGATCTTCTCGTCGTCGGGCATCTCGACGGTGTGCAGGTACTCGCTCGAGACCTCGCCGGTGGTATCCGTATCCTCACGGACGCTCACGACGCCCGAGCGGGTCGAGGTGCTCTTGGCCACGTAGTCGATGTCGCCGGTGGCGAAAGCCGCGACCAGGTTGCCGTAGCCATCACCGAGGGCGAGGGCCGGGGCGCCGAAGATCGGCTGGCGGGCGTCGTCCGAGCTCACGTTCAGCGAGTTGCCGTCCGCGTAGGGATCGTGGAAGAGCACCATGACCCAGTCGTCCGGATCCTCGCCGGCCGGCATGTCGATGCGGAACAGGCGGCCACCGCCGTCGCCGACGAAGACGCGGCTGGTCACCACGCCGGGCACATCCGAGTAGGGCGCCGGGTTGCCGGTGATCGGCCACTCGAGGGTGATCGTGTTGCCGGCCTGATCGACGACGTTGCCCTTGGCGTTGGAGAACTCGACGATCTTCTCACCGGTCTTCAGGTTGGCGACGTACAAGGCGCGACCGAGCTCCTGGTCCTCGGCGGAGTCGCCACCGGAGAGGAATGCCACCGCCTGCTCGCTCCCCTGGAGGAAGACGGTGCCATAGGCAGGACGCGGGCGGGTGAGGCCGAGCAGGCCGTAGTCGCTCTCCTCCTCGTCGGAGCCGAGGGTGCAGCCGCTCGGGGTGCACCGCTGCTCGTGGTCGATCTCCCAGAAGAGGGCAGGGCCGTCGAGGGCATGGGTCACGTCGAGCGCGACGTAGCCGCGGCTGCCGGCGCCGAAGCCGGTGGTCAGCACGGTCCGCCACTCCTGTGCCTCGACCGCCACGTCCGCCTCGACCGGGTTGCCCCGGGTGAGCAGCACATCTCGCACGATGGGCTGGCCATCCATCAGGAAAGCATAGCGGCCCACGAGGTTGTGGCTCTTCTTCAGGGCCTGATGCGGCGTGATCGACCAGAGCTCCTTGCCGATGTCGTCCTCGTCCTGGGCCGGCACCGCATCACCGCACGCCTCCGTGGGGACGTCGAGCCCGTCGATGCGGAAGGCATGGATCTGCCCGTCGTGGGTACCCGTATATGCGACGGTCGGGCGGCACTCGCCTGGGTAGTCGCGGCCGAGCTCGTAGTTCACGTAGTCGTACCAGCTCCGCATCGGATAGGTGCCCTCGCTGATCGGCTCCTGGATCGCCGGGGTGGCGTGGCGGATGGCGCCGAGCTTGCTGCCCTGACGCATCGAGCCATCGTCCGCACGCACGAGCGCGATGAGCTGGGTCAGGTACTCGCTCTGCACATCGAGGTCGCTCGCGTCGCCGAGCGCCACGGTCGAGGGCACGGGGTGGCCTTCCTCATCGAAGCCCGCGGGCGCCACCGCGGGCAGCTCGCCGGACTGGGGCACACCGAAGAGGGCCTCCATCTGGGCCTTGGAGGTGCCGAGGGCCGTGAGGCCGGAGTCGAGGTCCTTCACCTGCCCGTCGATGATGGTGTAGAGCTTGCGCGAGTCGTTCGGCGTGGCGTCGAGGCGGTCGTGGAGCGCGTAGACCTCCTGCACGCAGCTCTGGCCGGAGCTGGCGACGCCCTCGCAGCTCGCATCACAGCGGAAGACGTTCTGGTCCAGGTAGCCCAGGAGGTTGGCCCCATCGTCGGGATCCACCTGGTAGGAGGCGTTGAGCTGGTACTGCAGATCCATCGAGGACTGCGTGGCGTTGGTGTAGACCACGCCGGTGCGGCTCTTGAGGGTGGTGAGGTCCTGGGCCAAGACCTCGGAGATCGCGCGCGCGAGCTCCTCAGGGCTGTCGGCGACGAAGACCCCGTCCGCCGGCCCGCCGTTGTCCGGATCCAGATCGCTGAGGACCGAGTCGTCGGACCGGGTATTGAAGCCCACCACGAAGACCTTGGTGCCCGTCGGGCCGGTGGACTTGAGCCCCTCGACGGCATCCGAGAGGGTGCCGTAGCCGTAGTCGATCGCCAGGTCGGCGTCCTCGCGCCCATCGGTGATGAGGATCGCGGTCCTCTTGCGGCAGCTCCAGTAAGGATCGCCCTCGCCCGTGAGGTCGTCGTGGGCCAGCACCGCGGGATCGCTGAGGAGGAACTTGCGAGCATCCACCAGCATCGAGGTCAGCGGCGAGCCGTCGAGCCCGCGGGCGGACAGGACCTCGTACTGGAGGTTGCGGACCTGCTCGCGGGCCGCGCGGAAGTCGTCGGTGGCCGGCGGGTCGATGAGCTGCCCGCGGTTGTCGAAGGTGCGGTCCGCGTCGTCGAAGGTCCAGGTGCCGGTCTCCCGGTCCCACTCGTTGGCCTGATTCGGGGAGCCCCAGATCTTGTTGCGCACGCCGAGGTTGCCGCTGCCACCCGTGCCCGCCGAGACGTCGCCGTAGCTGAAGCCGCCGGCCGCGTCCGAGGAGACGAGGGGGTTGGCGTCCGAGGCCATGAAGACCCACTTCACCTCGTCGCGGAAGACGTCGACGAGGCCGTCGAAGCTCTGGTCCAAGGTGCTGCTGCAGCTCCCGGAGGTCCCGCTGCACGCCTGGACGTGCGGCACGGGGTAGCCAAAGTCCTCTTCCTGGTCGTCGGTGCGCTCGTCGTACTCACACCAGTAGTCGTTGATGGTCCCGGTCAGGACCTCCTTGGCGACCACCATGCGGCTCTTGGGGAAGGCCCCGGGCTCGAAGAGCGAGGGGCCAGCGGCGCCCTCCTCCTCGCAGAGGGGGACCGAGTACTCGGCCGCGTCGACGTCGCCGATGCTGTACTCCATGCTGCCCGAGCCATCGAGCAGCACGAGCACCATCGGCTTGACGGACGACTCGGCGTCGGTCCCACCGGCCCACACGGCGGGGGCGAGCGCGAGCCCCCCCAGCGCGATGGCCAGGACCGAGTGCAGAGTGCGAGACGTCATGGGATAGGACCTCGTGAGAGAAGAGGAGGGTTCAGATCGTGCCGGTGCCGGCGCCCGTGGCATCACAGGGCAGCGGGCCGACGTACATGTAGGAGCGGACGCGCTGGTAGACGTCCTGCTGCTCGTGGACCTCGGTATCGGGATCCGTGATGGTGAACTTATTGCCGATGCGGCCCTCCGCATCGAACTGGTACTTGAAGCGGCAGCGCGCGCCGGGGCCGGTGACGCTGTAGCCGAGGAGCGGCTGCTTCATGCCCGTATCGGAGATCGTCACGTTGACGTCGAAGGGGGAGTCTCCCGCCTCCGCATCGGCGGTGCTCAGCAGCCCCTCGTAGCCGAAGCTCCCGGTGCCGCTCAGGTCGAAGTAGGGCGTGCCCGTCACCATCCAGTCGCGCGGCCACATGCGGGTGTCCGGGTCGCCGTCCATGTCGCTGGCGGCGTTATCCTGGAAGTCGGTCACGAAGCCGGCGGCGCCGAGGTCGCTGGCCCGGCCGAGGGCGACAAAGGAGCCGGAGACCGTCACGTTGAAGGCGCTCGAGCCCTTGCGGACGTTGCCGGCGTACTGCAGCTCCTCGTTGACCCGCTGCACGGCCACGGAGGCCACGCTGGTCAGGGCGACGAGCACAAAGAGGACCACCACCAGCATCGAGCCGCGCTGGCTCGAGAGGGTCTCGAGGATGCGGCGGGTCTCCCCGGGGCCACGGGTTCCCTGGCCCATCACTGCCTCCTCGCCTGCACGCTGATGAGCGCGACAGCGCTCGCCATCTCGAAGACACGCGCGGCGCCCGGGACGTCGGGGGCGAGGTCGTAGGCCCGGAGGGGCTCGTCGATCGTATCGCGCTGCGCGAACAGGAGGTCCTCCTCCTCGTGGCTCGCGCGCGAGGCCATCTTGACGGTGACGCCCCGGAGGAGCTCGCTCTGGTTCGTGCCGTCGGCCGCCAGGCTGCGCCCCGCGGCCTGGAGGCCCGCCAGGTTCTGGAAGCAGGCCAGGCTCACCGGGACCTGGCGCATGGTGCCGGCCTCGATCGCGGCGGTATTCATGCAGAGGTCGTAGAACTGGAGGTCGACGATGTTCTCCGCCACCACGAGGCCGGTGTTCGGGACCGCGGCCCCCGTGATGTCCAGCTCCTCGCGCACGAGATCCAGCTTGAGGCCGGAGGTGCTCCCCGTATCCTTCAGGCTGTACTGCACGTAGCCGAGCACGCTGGCCTCCGTGCCGGTGCCGAGGCCCGAGATGGTGCCGGGCGCCTGCGCCACGGTGACCGTCGGGTTGAGGCCCGCGTTGAAGGCGCTATCGGTGATGGCGATGAACTCCTCGGTCCGGGCGCTGCCGTAGGCCTCGAGGCGGAGCAGGCGGCCGGTGACGAAGATGCGGTCGAACTCCTCGACCTCCCCGTCGACCGCCACATCCCAGCGGAGCGTCACCACCGCGCCGCCCACCAGCTCGACCACGTAGCTCCGCTGGCTCCAGAAGTCGCCGAGGATGCGCAGGCGCTGAGGCGCGATGTTCGTATTCTGCGACGGCTCGATCACCGGCGAGGTCGGATCCACGTCGATCGCGATGGCGCTCAAGACATCCCCGCTCGGCACGCTGACCCATGCCTCCTGCAGAGACTGGGCCGGGGCGTTGAAGCCCGCGCTCCTCAGATCCGCCTTGATCTGCTTGAGGCCCATGCGGATCTGCCCGATCGCGTCGAGGGCGTGGTTCTGCGCCCGATAGCCGCGCGCGGAGGTGGTGTACATCATGTACACGCCGGCGATGACGATGCTGCCTACCAGCACCGTCACCATCAGCTCGATGAGGGTGAAGCCGCGACGCCGGGCCCGCGCTCCGCTGGTGCGTGTGCCCCTCATCGCTGAAAGACGTTGATGCCGAGGGTGGTGGCCATGGTCACCGAGCGCAGCTCGCCGAGGTTGTCCGCCGCGAGGGTCTGGCACTCGAGGAAGTCCTCCATGTTGGCGTCGGCCATAGGCCAGGTGACCTCCACCTCCGCGCGGATCGCCTGGTTCGGGATGAGCCAGGTGAGGCGGTAGAAGAGGCAGAAGGGCTGCTCGGCGCCGGCGAAGCCCGGCGAGATCATCGCGGCGTACGACCCGCTGTTGATGCCCAGCGGGTTCAGGTCGCCGACGACGCTGACGCGCCGATCCGCCTCCGCCCCCAGGTCGCCGCGCACCCAGCCGGCGGCCGTGCCGATGGAGTCGCCCGGGGTCTGGGCCCCCGCGGCGACCCCCATGCCCGTCGGCAGGTTCGCGAGGTGCGGGAAAGCGCCCGGGTTGTCGGCGAGTCCCTCGCCGGGGATCGAGGTCCAGGCCATGAACTCGAGGCGGAGCTGCTCGATGTAGTTCTCGGCCAGGTTCGTGGCCTCGAGCATCTTCCGGCTCATGCTCATGCCCCGGAGGCTCGCGGTCTGCATGCTGAAGAGCGCGACGAAGCCCAGGGTCGAGACGACGACCACCATCAACAGCTCGACCAAGCTGAAGCCCCGCTCGGCACGCATCGGACGGCGAGGGCTCATGCGCCCCCCTCGCCCTCGGCGCTCGCGATGTCGAGGCCGAAGGTCCAGCGAGGTTTGCCGGCGAAGGAGATGATGACGTTATGCTGGAGGCTCGCCTCCAGCTCGCCCTCGTAGCGCTGCAGGACCACGACGAGCTGGCCGGCGCCGAGGCCCGTTGTCGGGTCCGCGGGGATCGGCTGGTTCGTCAGGCCGTCGAGCATGCGCCCATCGGGCGTGAAGCAGGCAAAAGCGGTGGCGGACGGGACGATCTGCTCGATGCGGATCGCCACCGAGTCCGGGCCGGTGTCGGACACGGCGTAGTCGAAGATGTCCGCCAGATCGATGGTCTTGACCGGGGTGTCGGTCACATCGACGTTGCCGCATTGGGGCCCCGCTCCCTGGAAGATGTCGATGGTGCCCGGATCGCCGTTCGACGCGGCGGGCGTGATGACCAACCCATAAGCGGCGAAGTTGTTCACCGCCCGATGCTTGGCGAACTCGAAGGCGCCCATCACCCGATTCGTCGCCTCCACCAGCTCGTCGGTCGCCCGGGTCGAGAGGATGTTCGGCATGCCGGCGACGACGATGGCGCCGATGATGACCAGGACGATCATCACCTCCATGAGGGTGAACCCACGGGCGGGCCCCCGGCCCCCGGAGCGTCGCGCTCGTCCCTCGGCGAACGTCTCCTGGGGGCCCGCCACGATTCCCTCGTGCTCCGAGCGGAGACGGCGGGACTCCCGGCCCCC
>CAZEHU010000112.1:0-7614 GCA_964511605.1 uncultured Myxococcales bacterium | reverse complement strand
GGGGTAGATCCCCTGCGTTGTGGCCTACGTGCAGGACGTGCTCGACGTGCTCGACCACCCAGGAGTGGCTGCCGGCATCCCAGTACGCGAGGTCGCCGATCCGGACGTCGATCGTGACGGTCTTCGTCTCGCCCGCCTCGAGCTCCACACGGGCGAAGCCCTTGAGCTCCTTGGGCGGACGCAAGGCCTCCGAGCTCGGATAGGAGGCGTAGAGCTGCACCACGTGGGCGCCCTCGCGCTCGCCGGTATTCTCCACGTCCACCTCCACCTCGAGGCGCCCATCGGGACGCACCGAGGCGCAGGGGATCGTGAGGTTCGAGACCTCGAAGGTCGTATACGACAGGCCATACCCGAAGGCGTAGAGGGGCTCGATGCCGTTCGCGTCGAAGTGTCGGTACCCGTGGAGGTACTCGAAGACCGTCTCGTCCTGGTGGTTGCCGAAGAGGGGCTCGTCTTCGAGCTCCACCGGCCAGGTCTGCAGGAGTCGGCCCGAGAAGTTGAGATCCCCGAAGACGAGGTCGCCGAGGGCGCTTCCGCCCTCCATCCCGGGATACCAGGCCATCACGATCGCGTCCGCGCTCTCGCCCCAGGCCTCCATCGTGATGGGGCCGCCGGCCTCGAGCACGACGATGGTGGTGTCCACCATCTCCGAGACCTCCTCGATGAGCGCCTCCTGCTCACCGGAGAGCGTCAGCTCGTCCCGATCCCCACCCCCGTTGAAGGCCTCGCCCTCGTCTTGTTGAGAGAGCGCCGCGACGACGATCGCCACATCGGCGCCGACCGCCGCGGAGCTGTCCTCGCTGGTAACGACCTCGACGCCATCGCCGGCGCGGTCGGCGATGCCCCCGAAGGGCGTGATCGCGTAGCTCGGGACCACCTTGGAGCTCCCATTGTCGCCGAGGCGGGCCTCGTCCGCCCAGGGGCCGACCACCGCGATGGTCGCGCCGCTGTCCCGGTCCAGGGGGAGGGCGCTGCTCTCGTTCTTCAGGAGGACCATCGACTTCTGGGCGGACTCGAGCGTGAGCGCGATGTGCTCGGCGGACTCCACGACCTCCGGGTCTCCCTCCCAAGGCTCGTCGAGGAGGGCGAAGCCGTACTTGAACTTGGTCCGCAGGATGCGTGTCACCGCCTCGTCGATCACGTCCTCGTCCACCTGGCCGCCGGTCACGGCGAGCTGGAGGCCGTCGTAGAAGATGCTGTGGGGCATCTCGACATCGAGCCCGCCCAGCGCCGACTCCACGGTCGACTGCATCGCGAACCAGTCGCTGACCACGAAGCCGTCATAGGCCCACTCCCCCTTGAGGAGGTCGCGGAGCAGGGGGGCGTGCTCGCAGCAGTAGATGTCGTTGACCTTGTTGTAGGCCGCCATGACGCAGGCCGGGTCCGCCTCGCGGATCACCATCTCGAACTGCCGCGTGTAGTTCTCGCGGAGGGTCTGCTCGTCGATCATCGCGCTATTGGTCGTGCGCGTATCCTCGATATTGTTGCCCGCGAAGTGCTTCACGCAGGCGGGCACCTCCTGTTGGATCCCGTGGGTCATAGCGATGCCGAAGGCGCCGAGGAGCCAGGGATCTTCGCCATAGGTCTCCTGAGCGCGGCCCCAGCCCGGGTGGCGGAGGGTGTTGACGGTGGGCGCCAGCAAGAGGTTGTGGCCAAGGCCCCGCACCTCGGCCCCCATCGCCTTGCCGATGCGCTCCTCGAGGTCGAGGTCCCAGGTCGCCCCACGGGCCACGCTCACGGGGAAGCACGTGGCCGTCCCCTGCTCCAGCCGGACCCCGCGCGGCCCGTCCCGGAAGCGGAAGCCGCGGATATTGGCGTTCTCGTTGTCGTGGGTGCGGAAGAACTCGAAGCTGGGCTCGACGCCCCTCATCTGCTCGACCTTCTCGGCCAAGCTGAGCGAAGACAGGAGGGGCGCGACCCGCTCGTCGGTCTCGAAGGTCTGGGCGGTGGGATCTTCGAAGCTCCCGCAGCCCTCGTCGGAGGGATCCGGCTCGGAGCCCTCACCGCCGCTGCCCGGGCCCCGAGCCAGCTCGTCCTCACGCTCGATGGGCGGGCGCTCGCACGCCGCCACAGCCACCAGCGCCGCCAGGATCACCCAAGAGGGCGGGATCCCCCCCCGCCCCTCGGCCTGCGCCGTGCTGCCTCCTCTCCTCATGCCGTCCTCCCCACCGCCCGCGCGGCTCCCGCGGCGCCGCGAGTCTACGCCTCCCCGAGGCGGTCTGCATCTGCACCCCAGCGCGGCTCGGCTCCCTCGCTTCACAGCCCCGAACCCGATGGCCCCCTCCTTCGCCCCGGACACCGACCGGCGCACCTCATGATGGGTGGATCTCTAACGCCGCGGCGTTAGAGCTAACCCCTTGAGCTCAAAGGGTCGCAGCTCACACGAATTGGCCGAATCGAGGGGGTTCCCCCCATCAAGGCTCGACGTCTCCAGCGGCCTCGGCCTCCATCGACCTTTCGAGCGCCTCGGCTACCCTCCTCAGACGCTGAGCTTCGCGCCGGATCCTCTTGAGGACGGACGTGGCCTTCTTGTCGTCGACCTCGTGCACGAACGTCTCGAGCCCCGCGGCCACGGCACCGTCCACTCGCAGCCACGCCTCGTCGCCGCTCTCCCCGCTCGCCAGCACGATCAGGTCCCGCGTCTTGCGCGACATCGCCCGCGCCGCCAGGTCGATGGGGTGGGACCGCCGCCGCCCCCGCGGCCCCTGTCGGGGCGGAAGTAGCCCATCGACCTGGCGGAGCGCAAGGTCGCCCGATCCCAGCCGGAGTCGATCGCCTCGATCACCAAGCTCACCTGTTGGTTCACGTCCTCGAGCACGAGCACCTCACGGTGGAAGGCATAGGGCTTGGCGTGCAGTGAAGCAGCGGGGAGCGCTCGCACGTAGGGCACGAACGCCAGGTACTCCCACACGGAGCTCCCGCTCACCCCGAGGTGGCCACCGCTCGCCAGCTCCTGGACCGAGGCATGCCCCCGCCCCACCATCGCCAGGACCCGCAGGTCCCCGGCGTAGAAGGTCTGGAGCAGGTACTCCCCGATCGCCAGGGCCGTGGCGATCACCCCCTGGGTCTTCATCGCCCGCAGCCCCTCCGCAGCCTGCTGGACCAGGCGGATGCTCACGCTCTCCGCGCCAGCCGCGTCCAGCCTCCCGTGCGCCGGCAGCACCTCCGGCACGATCACCTCGCGACCCTCCCCCCTGTCGGGCTCCGAACCCGTCCCGCTCCCGCGCCTCGGCATCGCTCCCCCTCCCGCCTGGTGGACCACAGCATACCCGCAAGCGAGAGCAGCTCCGCCTCCAAGTTCACGACACCCAGCCGGCTCCACAGACTCGCCCGGACAACCTGAACGCCTGTCCAGATGGACACCGGTGTCCCCCCCCCTCCGGCGCCCGCGACCCGGTCTGGCAATTCCAAGACCTCTCCCAGGCTCCACCACGGCCTCGCCTTCGAACGCGCCGCCGGCGGAGGGCCCTGGGCGGGAAATCGATTTCCTTGCGCCGGGAGAAGCTCCACAACATCAGCCCCCCTCGACGTCATCGAACAGATCGGCCCCCGGGCTCCATCGACAGCGCTCTCTGCGGCGGACTACACGCCTCGCAACCCCGCGGAGACCGTCCGCCCATCTGCCGGCCTTCCTCGCGGAGGCTGCCCAAGCCCGCGGCCTCCCGAGCTTCGTGGAACGCGAGCCCCAGCGCTACAAACCCCTCGCGGCACCCGACCGGCAGCGGACCAAGGGAACCTGTCGGCAGGCTTCACTCGGGTCTGGGGCCCTGGGTGCCAGGACGCCCTCATGGTCCCTCTCTCCTGCAAGGGCAGCGGCGTGTGCCCGAGCCGCCAGGCCGCAGGATGTCCGACTCTTCCGCCCGCCGGGTCGACACCCTCCTCCCCCGCCCCCCTTGGCGCCTCGCGCTTCATCGCATCGCTGCGCCCACCTGGGCGAGCTCCGGCGACAAGGCCGTGACGAGGGACCTGACGCGATCTCACGGGCTCGCTCCTTGACACCCCAGAAGGGCCCCCGACCCTCGTAGCCGTGGTCACCCCGCCCAAAGCGGGCCTCGCGAGGACAACGTCCGATAGTGCACTATAGGGAAGCTCCCGGCGGAAGCGCCTCGGCTCGGTGGCGAGGTGCTATGAAGCTCCTTGGCGCCGAACCACGGCTCAAACCCCAACGTGCAGAGCCATCTTCCCAGCCCCACCAACCCGGTGGGGCTGGTCGTATAACGGGAGCCCCGGCCGGCAACGGTCGGGGCTTTCGCCTTTCGGGGCCAGTCGTGGCGGGCCTTTGCGCACCGCGCTCGTCGCGCCCGGCTCTCGGCGACCAGCCGGCTGAGATCACCCCCGGCGCGGGCGACGACCCTCTCGGGGACCGAAGTGCTCTCCGGGGCCGAGAGCGGGGAGAGAGCATGGGGGCCCATTGAACGACGGCGGCCGGATCGGCTGTGGCGGAGCGGAGCTTGCTCAACACACGGCTCGGGTTCTGCTGCCAACGGATCGGCTCATCCGCCATGAGCGTGTTGTACACGCCATCTCAATGGCGTATAAGAGGCGCCCATCGGGGGTGCACGGATGACCGACCTCACGGACCGTCGCGAGGACGCTCTCTACGAGCGCGTCGCCCAGATCATCGAGGCCGCGCGGACCCACGTCTCGCGGACCGTCAACACCGCGATGGTCCACGCTTACTGGCTCATCGGTCGGGAGATCGTCGAGGTGGAGCAGGAGGGCAAGGAACGCGCGGAGTACGGCGAGGAGGTCGTCAAGCGGCTCGCGGTCCGGCTGTCGAAGCGCTTCGGAAAGGGGTTCAGCTACCCGTCCGTGAAGCGGATGAAGCAGTTCTACCCTACGTTCCCCGAGGGATCCTCGATCCCTGAGGACGTGGGGGCCTACCGAAAAGGCTCAGCGGCGCTGAGCCAATCTGTCGAGACCCCCGTGGACGACAAAGGCTCAGCGGCGCTGAGCCAGTTGGCCGGCGCCGCGCCGGTGCTCTTCCCGCCGCTGCTCACCTGGACCCACTACCTCATCCTCATGCGCGTGGAGAATCCCCAGGCCCGCGCCTTCTACGAGATCGAGGCCGCCCGCGAAGCCTGGGTCACCCGCGAGCTCGAGCGCCAGGTCGGCTCGCTGCTCTACGAGCGCCTGGCGAGGAGCCGCGACAAGGACAAGGTCCTCGCGCTCGCCAAGGAGGGCCAGCGCGTCAGCCACCCGCGCGACCTGCTGAAGGACCCGATGGTCCTCGAGTTCCTGGAGCTGGAGGAGCGGGCGCACTGGCTGGAGCGCGACCTGGAGCAGGCCATCATCGACCGGCTGGAGTCCTTCCTCTTGGAGCTCGGCAAGGGCTTCTGCTTCGTCGCCCGCCAGAAGCGGGTCACCGTCGATGGCGACCACTTCTACGTGGACTTGGTGTTCTACAACCGGCTGCTCCGTTGCTTCGTCCTCATCGATCTGAAGCTCGGCAAGCTCACCCACCAGGACCTCGGGCAGATGCAGATGTACGTGAACTACTTCGACCGCCACCAACGCGCCGAGCTTGAGGCGCCGGCGGTCGGCATCGTGCTGTGCTCGGATAGGAACGACGCGATGGTCAAGATCACGCTGCCCGAGGACAACGAGCAGATCCACGCCAGCCGCTATCAGCTCTACCTGCCCACCGAGGAGGAGCTTCGCACGGAGCTCGAGCGCGAGCGCGCGGAGGCCGAACGAGCCCTGCGTCTCGCGGCCGGGGAGGAGCACAATGGTGAAGGCTGAACGTCACAAGTGGATCTTCCGGGCGCGCTTTCGCCGGAACGCGTTCGGCTGGAAGTCCCAGCCGGCCATCAAGCGGATCAAGGAGGCGGTCTCCGAGATCAAGAAGGTCGCGCGCAAGGACAACGTGCTCGCAGCCGAAGGCGCCGTACTCCTCCTGGAGAAGCTATCGCCGGCTCTGGAGCAGGTCGACAGCTCCTCCGGCTCCATCGGCACGGCCGTCAACAACGCCATCGCAGCGCTCGTGCCGATTATCGCCGGCGCGCCCGCCGGCGCGAAGATCCGGGAGAGGTGGTTGGAACGGCTGTTCGAAGCCCTCGCCGAGGACCAGATCCCCTACATCGAGCAGCTCGCCGAGCACTGGGGCGAGCTGTGCGCGTCCGCCGAGCTGGCGTCACGCTGGGCGGACGAGCTCATCGGCATCACACGGATGGCGCTCAGCCCTGACAAGGAGCTGCGCGGCCACTTTCACGGCTCGACCGCGTGCCTCAGCGCCCTCTTCGCGGCCGGTCGCCATGCCGACCTCTTCGATGTGCTCGAGGCGGAGACCTTCTGGCCCTACAAGCGCTGGGCAGTGAAGGCGCTGGCGGCCGAAGGGAACAAGGCCGAGGCCGTCCGGCTCGCGGAGGACAGCCGGAGCCCGTGGGCGAGTGACCACGACATCGACAACCTCTGCGAGGAGATTCTGCTCTCGGCGGGGCTCGTCGACGAGGCCTACCGCCGCTACGGGCTCCAAGCCAACCGTGCCGGAACCTACCTGGCCTGGTTCCGGGCCGTCGCAAGGAAGTACCCCCACAAGAAGCCGGCCGCGATCCTCGAGGACCTGGTCGCATCGACGCCCGGCGAAGAAGGCAAGTGGTTCGCCGCGGCCAAGAGCGCGAAGCTCTTCGACGAGGCCATCGCGCTGGCCAGACGAACGCCATGCTCCCCACAGACGCTCACGCGCGCCGCGCGTGACTTTGAAGAGAAGAACCCGCCGTTCGCGCTCGAGGCCGGGATGGCGGCGCTGCTCTGGCTGGTCGAGGGCTATGGCTACGAGATCACCAGCCTCGACGTGCACAGCGCCTACGCCCACACCATGAAGGCGGCCGAGCACGCCGGCTGTGCCAGCATGACCCGGCAGCGGATCCGAGATCTGGTGGCCAGGGAGACCTTCGGCGAGCGCTTCGTGACCAAGATCCTCGGCCGGCAGCTTGGGATCTCGTGATGGCCAGGCGCCACCGTTCGAGATCGAAGCCGGACGCGTCCGATGTCGACGCGGCCCTCGCAGCCATGGACGCGGACGAGCTACGCGAGATCATCGGCGAGACGCTACTCGAGCTCGATGACCGAGCCCATGGTCGCGTCGTAAACAGCATCTTCGAGAGAGCTGCACGGAGCACGTGGAAGTGGACGCCGGCGACCCCCTCGGACGCAGCCGTCGCCGAGATCCTTGCCTTCGCCGATGCGGCCAAGCGGGTGGGCTACGCCGATCCGTCCGAAGTCGACGACCACCTACGGCAAGGCGCGAACGCCTTCCTCGCCAAGGACTACGCCGGCGCGTTGCAGATCTTCCGCGCGCTGCTCCTCCCCATCAGCGAGGTCGAGATCGATCTCGGTCAGCACGAGATGGTCGACGAGGTGCTTGGGGCGGACGTTCAGGCCTGCGCCGCGCAGTACGTCGTGTCGATGTACATGACGGCCGAGGCGCAACAGCGCGCCGGTGCCGTGCGCGCGGCCATCGAGGAGATGAGCGGCCTCGGGCACTTCTGGGAGCCGCTCCGCGAGATGGAGCGGGTGGCCGTGGAACCTCTGCGCGAGCTCGACGACTTCCTGCCGCGGTGGCGAGCGCTCATCGAGGACGACGCGAAGCCCGATCGTCGAGGCGACTGGGAC
>CAZEHU010000111.1:0-7689 GCA_964511605.1 uncultured Myxococcales bacterium | reverse complement strand
ATGCGCGAGGCCTTCGACGGGGCCGTCCGGGTGGCCCACGTCGATCGCTTCGAGCCGCGCCTCGAGGATGTGCTGCGGCGCCTCGGGTCCGAGGAGCGCGGGCCCGTGCTCGTCGCCCCCCTCCTGTTGACCGCCTCGACCCACGGCGCCGAGGACCTGCCGGGGCTCGCCGGCCTGCCGGTGCCGGAGCACGTGCGCCGGCGCCTCGTGGGGGAGGGCAGGCGCCCCCTCGAGCCTGGCGAGGTGCCGGTCCGGATGCTCGACCTGGGCTCTCTCGAGGACCTCCTGGTCCACAACGTGCTGGGCCGGATCGAGGGGCGGAGCCGGGTGCGCTCCGAGGAGGCGATCCTCTTGACGGCCTACGGATCCACGGTGCACCACGAGCGCTGGGAGCGACTCTGCGGTGCGATCCGCGTGGCCCTGATGCGAAGGGGCTTCGGATATGCAGGGCACGCCTACGTGGGACAGGTGGTCGACCACGCGTGCGGGCCGACCGCTGAGGCGATCCTCAAGAGCGCTCGTATGGCCGGGATCCGCAGGGTGCTGGTCGTGCCTCTCCTGATGAGCGTGGGGGAGCTGCAGACCCACCTGATAGCGGACGCCTGCGCCCTGGCGCGGCAGCGAGCGCCGGAGCTGGATCTGGACTATCGGCCCGACGCGGTGCTGCCCGATGCCTACCTGGTCGCCCGGGTCGCCGCGCGCGCGTTCGAGGAGCTGGGGGTGTACTGGGCCGCCGGGGCGCCGGGAGCGTCTTGACCCCCTCGTGGGATGGGTCGAAGATGCGCGGGTATCCCCGAGGACCTCTCCATGCTCGAGCACATGACCCTGCGGCTCCGTGTCGCCACAGCGCTGGCCCTGGCCACGCTCCTCGTCGTCGCCTGCGGCGGCAGCCAGGCCGACGACGAAGAGCTCACCTCCAGCGAGCCCTCCATGTTGGCGGTGGAGATCACCGACGAAGGGGAGAAAGAGACCTTCGACCTCAATGGGGATGGCAAGGCCGACGTCACGAAGGTCTATGTCCGCGTGGGTCCCGAGGACATGCCGCGAGAGGACAAGGAGCGCCTGCTCGCTCGCAGCGACATGGACGTGAACTTCGACGGCAAGGTGGACATCCGGCAGGTCTACAGCGCCGAGGGCGTGATCGTGCGCGAGGAGATGGACCTCGACTTCGATGGTCGCATCGATGCGGTCGATCACTACGCCGACGGCGCGGTCTTCAAGCGGGATGTCTTCCTGGACTTCAACGAGACCCCGAGCCTCTGGAAGTACTTCGAGGACGGCAAGCTCATCCGCAAGGAGCGCGATACGAACGGGAGCGGCAAGCCGGACATCTTCGAGTACTACGAGGGGGGCGAGCTGGTCCGCCTCGGCTTCGATCGCAACGACGACGGCAAGCCGGACATCTTCGAGGAGGGAGAGGAGGAGGAGGCCGAGGAGGGGTAGGTCCCAGGTCCTGGGCTCTTTGCGATGACCCTGTCCCGAACGCTCTCCAGGCTGGACGCCCGCGCCGACGCCCTGCGCGTCCACTTCGACCTCGGTCTGCGCGCCTACGACGATGGAGACCTCGAGTCCCTGCGCCGCCACCGTGCCGCCGTCGGCATGCTGCCGGACGCAGGGGCGGGCTCGCTCCAGTTCGTGGCCCTGCGATGGCGCGAGCGCTGGCTGGATGGTGACCACGACTCGGCCCTCGAGCTTGCGCGTGAGGCGGCGCGCCGCTTCCCGGACGATACCGATACCGTGCTCGAGCTCGCGGACGTCCTTCGTGAGGTGGGCAAGGATCGCGAAGCCGCCACGGTGCTCCTCGATGCCGCGAGCGCTCGGGCCGATGATCCCGAGATCTGGTACGAGGCCGGGGTCGCCGCCGAGAAGATCGAGCGCTGGGATCTGAGGCGGGACTGCTTCTGGCGGGTCTGGGAGCTGGAGCACCACGCTGAGCCCGGCTGGCGCCTCTGGCTGCCCGAGGAGCGCTTCGTCGAGGTGGCCGAGGAGACGATCGCGGATCTACCCGAGAGGATCCGCGCGGCCCTGGGCAACATCGTGATCATGGTGGAGGACTATCCCGAGGCCTGGATCTTCGAGACCTCGGTGGGCGATCCGCGGATCCTGGGCCTCTTCGATGGTCCCGACCGCGCCCTCGAGCGAGGCGCGGACTACGTGGCCGAGGGCCCGGCCCGGGTCTACCTGTTCCGCTGGAACATCGAGCGTATCTCGAGCTCCGAGGCAGAGGTGGAGGAGCAGGTGGCGATCACCGTGCTCCACGAGATCGGCCACTACCTCGGCCTCGACGAGGACGATCTCGACCTCCGCGGCTTGGGATAGACGCCGGCGCTTGTCCCAGATGTGCGAGACGAAGAGGACGGGCCGATATCGCCGGCCGGCGAGAGCGGTTCGTCTCCCTCGCCGAGGACCTCTACTCCACGTCGATGATCGGCGGGGCCGCTGCCCGTGGCGGCATGACGGAGCCCGGTGGCAGCACCTGGAAGTCTGGACCGCCTCCGTCTCGCTGGGGCGGCTCCCGGCGGCCGAGGGGATCCGCGTCGCCGGTCGGGCCACCGTAGCCGAAGGGACCGTGGGGCCCAGGCCCGCGCATATGCACCTGCCAGGCGCCGCCCTCGCGGCCCCGCTGGAGGCGCCGCGCCACGTAGAGGCGGACGAGGGCCCGGGTCGGCGGGAAGAGGAGCGCGAGGCCCATCGCGTCGGTCACGAAGCCTGGTGTCAGCAGGACGACGCCGGCGACCAGGATGAGCGCCCCGTCGAGCAGCTCGCGGGCCGGCAGTCCACCGCGCTGGACCTCCGCCTGGATCCTCTGGACCACGCCCGCACCCTCGCGGCGCGCGAGCCCGGCCCCGAGGAAGCCGGTGAGCACGCAGACACCGATGGTGTTCAGCGCGCCGATGCGCCCGCCAACGTCCACGAGCAGGAAGAGCTCGAGCACGGGCAGGAGGGTGAAGAGCAGGAAGAGTCGGAGCACGCGGACCTCGCCAGTGGGTGCCGACCCTAACCACGCTCGCCCCGGGCACAAGGTCGGGGCGCCGTCGGCGCTGGGATCGCGGGCTCCGCGATCGTGACCCGAGGTTGACGGCTCTGTCGCGATGGTCGATAAGAACCTAAGCCGTCGAATTCATACGCACTTGCCGGGAGGGGTCATGACGAAGTCCCAGCTCGTCGATCAGGTCACCGATCGCACCCTGCTCCCACGCCGGGTCGTCGAGGCGGCCACCCACGCCATCTTCGAAGCGATGGAGGAGGCCCTCCGCTCGGACGAGCGGATCGAGGTGCGTGGATTCGGGAACTTCACGGTCCGACAGTACCGCGCCTACACCGGACGCAACCCCAAGACCGGCGAGCAGGTGGAGGTCCCCTCGAAGCGGATGCCCTTCTTCAAGGTGGGCAAGGAGCTCAAGGCCCGCATCAACCCTGAGGGGGACTGACCCTACGCCGCGGTCTCGAGCGTGCGGCGGCCCGCCTTCTCCAGCGCCAGCACGAGCACCACACCCACCACGAAGGTGCCGAGGGCGACCAGCGTCGTGGCATCGAGGGTGGTGGGCAGGATGTTCTCGGTCGTGCCCTCGGCGCCTGTCGCCACGAAGGGCCAGAGCTTGCGGAGCGAGCCAAGCATGAGGCCGACGAGCCCGGCCATCGTCGCATCGTGGAAGTGTTCGAAGAGCCACTTGAGGAGGCGCGAGAAGGTGGCGATGCCCACCACCAGCGCGCCGAGGAAGATCGCGATCACCGCCATCGCTTCGGGGTCACGATCGTAGAGCGCGGCACGGAGCGTGAAGGTGATGTAGTGGTAGAGCCCCATCATCAGCAGCATGAAGGAGCCGCTGATGCCCGGGAGGACCATCGCGCTGATCGCGATACAGCCGGCGAGGAAGATGAACCAGAGCGGAGGATCCGCCCCGCCCGCCATCCCGCTGTGCTGCTCGATCGTGGCCCCCTCGGGCACACCGTGGGCCTCTGTGAGCGCGCCGGCCTCCACATTCGCGGCGACGCCGGCCATCCGCGCGAGCACGTCGATCTCCACCTCCTTCGTGCCGGCCGGCACCACGAGATCGGAGAGCGGGGCGAAAGCCACCTCGCGCTTCTCGGCCCCCTCGCCGTGGCGCGCGGTCATGAAGACCGTGCCCTCCGCGCTGAGGCGGAGCTCCTCGGGAGCAGGAGCCGGGAGCGTCAACCGCACCGAGCCTCGGGCCTTCTCTGCGCTGGACGCGGGCAGCGCCGTCACCACCCACGTGCCCGCGAGCAGGAGGACGAAGACCACCGCGTGCACAGCCTCGTGGCTGCGCATCAGCCGCCACGGGATCAGGACCGAGGCCAGCACCAGCCCGAAGAAGAACGCCTTCATCGCGGCTGGATAGAGGGAGAGCAGGGTGGGGATGAAGCGGGCGCCGACCGCCATCGCCGCGCCGATGCCGACGACCAGGAACCCGAGGAAGAGGATGTGCGAGGCGTAGGTGCCGATCGGATCGCCCCCCTCCGCCCCCGGGGTCCTCAGGCCCTTGCCCAGGCGCCGCCACAGCTCGGCTCCGAAGAGCGCCCGGATCATGCCGGGGCCGATGGCGCTCACCGCGCCTACGAAGCGCTCGTAGATACCGAGGATGAGCGCCAAGGTGCCGCCGCTGACCCCGGGGATGATGTCGGCGATGCCCATCGAGATGCCACGAAGGGTGATGGCGAGCCAGGCGATCATCGGGGGAGCCTCCTCCGGTCCGAGCGGGCGGCGGACCCTACCGCAGGGGCCCCCGAGCGGCCAGAACCCCCCGAATGTGCAGGGCTTGGGGGAGGCCCCGGGGCCGGGCACTGCAGCCTTGGGCGCCCCGTGAGCCCGTGATAGGTTCCGCCGCCCCCGGGGCCGGAGCCCCCTCCCCACGGACAACGAGTGCAGCCATGTACGGGACCAGCGACATCCGGAAGAACCTCAAGGTGAAGATCGACGGATACCCGTGGACGGTCGTCGAGTTCCTCTTCGTGAAGCCGGGCAAGGGCACCGCGTTCACACGCACCAAGCTGAAGAACCTCATCACGGGCCAGGTGGTCGAGCGCAACTTCCGCTCCGGCGAGAAGCTCGAGCCGGCCGACCTCGAGCATCGCCGCGCCAACCTCATGTACAAGGATGGCGAGGACTACGTCTTCATGGACTCGTCCACCTACGAGCAGTTCCCGGTGCCGGCAGACGTCTTCGGCACCTCCGCCCGCTGGCTCATCGACAATATGGAGGCGGAGGTCCTCTTCTACGAGGGGCGTGCCGTCACGGCCAACCTGCCCAACTTCGTCGAGCTCGAGGTCACCCAATGCGAGCCCGCTGTGAAGGGCGACACCGCCACGAACGCCACCAAGACCGCGACGGTCTCGACGGGGGCGACGGTGCAGGTGCCCCTCTTCATGTCCGAGGGGGAGACTATCCGCGTCGATACGCGCTCGGGCGACTACCTCGGCCGCGTCAAGTAGCCCCCCGAGCGTGGAGGCGGTCCACGGCCGGCTGCTGGCCCTCGAGCCGAACGCGCTCCTCATCCAGCGGCCGGGTGGCTCTGTCCTTCGCACGCCTTTGCCCGAGGGCGCGCCGGCCGATTCCCTGGCGCCCGGGGACCTGGTTCGGGTCGCCGAGGGGCGCATCGAGCGGCTGCACGCGCACCCGACCGGCGAGTGGCCCACGCCGGGCACCGATGGCGCGCGGCTGGCTCGAACCGGTGCGTGGCAGCGCCTCCAGGCCCGTGCGCGCCTCCTCGAGGCGACGCGGCGATCCTTTCGCGACGCCGGCTTCCTGGAGGTCCAGACCCCCTTCGTCGTTCCCTCCCCGGGCACCGAGGTCCACCTGGACGCCGCCGAGGTCATGCAGGGCGCCTTGTCGGGCGCGGAGCCCGAGCGCCGCTGGCTGATCACCTCGCCCGAGTACCACATGAAGCGCCTGCTCGCGGCCGGCGCCCCCGCGATCTTCCAGCTCGCCAGGACCTTCCGGGAGGGGGAGCGGGGGGCCCACCATCGGCCCGAGTTCACCATGCTCGAGTGGTACCGTCCCTGGGCCTCCGTGAGCGAGGCCCACGCCGACTGCGAGCGCCTCCTCAGGGACCTGGCTCCCTCGGGACGCCTCTCGTGGGGCGGCCGCGAGCTCGAGCTGAGCACGCGCTTCCGCCGCCTCCCGTTCCTCGATCTGCTCGAGGAGCGTGGTGGCGTCTCCGATGCTCGCTCCCTCGCGCCCGACCAGCAGCTCGCCCTCTGGGCCGAGCGGGTCGAGCCGACCCTCGGCCTCGAGCGTCCCGAGCTGGTGATCCGCTGGCCCATCGCCCTGGCCTCCCTCGCCCGGCCTGCCCCCGACGATCCCACCGTCTCCGAGCGCTTCGAGCTCTACGTCGCGGGTTTGGAGCTGGCCAACGGCTTCGGGGAGCTCACCGATGCGGCCGAGCAGCGACGCCGCTGCGAAGCGGAGCGTCGCGAGCGCGCAGCGCTAGGCAAGGCGGATCACCCCCTCGACGAGGACTTCCTGGACGCCCTCGCCGAGGGTATGCCGCCCTCCGCGGGGGTGGCCCTGGGTTTCGATCGCCTTGTGATGCTGCTCACGGGCGCCACGAGCATCGACGAGGTCCTCGCGTTCTGATCAGCCGGCAGCCGCCGGCATGTGCTCAGCGGGCAGCAGCCCCGCGCGGCTCCCCAGCGGCCACGCCATCGCGCTCCGTCCCGAGGGCCTGGATGCGCTGGAGCAGCGGCATCAGCTTGTTGAAGTCGAGGCCGGCCTCCATCGCCTGGGGCGTGAAGAGGAAGTCCACGAGGTAGAAGTCGCTGAAGACGTTCAGGTTCGGCGCGGCGAGCTTGGCGTAGCGATCGAAGAAGAGGAGCTGCTTGAGGATCAGCAGGAACTCACGCGGCAGGCGGATGCCGTGGCGATAGCCCACCCGCATGGCGTCGGGCAGGATCTCCTCGTACTTGATGTCGCCCATGGTCTTGTCGAGCAGCGGGCTGTAGACCGCCTCGAGGTCCTCGACGAGCTGGGCGCGGTCGATGCGATCGGAGACCGCGCCGATCTCCGACATGATGTCGGCGAGGGCCTCGTAGTCCTTGGCCCCGAACGCGAGCACGTAGAGCATCACGTACTCGCGCTGCCGATCGTCGAAGCGACCGATGATGCCGAAGTCCAAGAAGCCCGCCGCCGGGCCGTCGGGCAGCAGCATCAGGTTCCCGGCGTGGGCGTCGCCGTGGAAGTAGCCGTGGAGCATCACGGTCAGGAGCCAGGCACGCAGCCCCTTGCGCAGGAACATCTCCGGATCGACTCCGCTCGCGGCGATGCCGTCGGTGTCGTCGGCCTTGAGCCCGCGGAAGCGCTCCATCACCAGCACCTCGCGGCTGACCAGCTCGTCGACCGGCTGGGGCGCCCGCACGTCGGTGATATCGTTGTGGGCCATGATCCGGTTGAATTCCCGGAGGTTCTCCGCCTCGGCATGGAAGTCCAGCTCCTCGTGGATCGTGCGATCGAAGTCGTCGATGACCCCCGTGAGGTTCGCGAGGCGTGCGCCCTTGAAGAGGAGCTCAGCGAAGGCCGCTCCCCGCCGCATCCACCACAGATCCGCGTCCACCACGTCCGCGATGCCGGGCCGCTGCACCTTGATCACCACCTCCGAGCCGTCCGGCAGGATCGCGCCGTGCACCTGCGCGATGGAGGCGGAGCCGAGGGGGCGCTCCTCGAGGCGCTCGAAG
>CAZEHU010000110.1:0-7754 GCA_964511605.1 uncultured Myxococcales bacterium | reverse complement strand
CCTTCTGGAGCGAGCAGACCGGCGCCGTGGTGCCCCTGCGGGCGGTCGTCGACACCGAGGTGGCCCCGGGCATGGGCACCATCCGGCGCGAGGACCGCCGCACGGCCTACCCGATCACGGTCGACCTCTCCCCCGACATCGACAAGGCCCGCTGGGCCTCGAGCTTCGGCGGCGTCACCGCGGGGGTCGTGCTCGTCCTGGGCGTCTCGACGCTCCCCTTCAACAACGAGGAGGATGCAGGGACCGCACGAGCCCTGGGCATCCTCGCCACCGTCGGCCTCGCGGTCGGCGTCCCGATCACCGGCAGCGGAGGCGCTGCCGCTCGGACCGATCCCCGGATCACAGGCAGCGCTGGCCTCCGGGTCGTCTCCTGGGTGGCGTACGGGCTCGCTCTCGCTAATGCCGTCGCGATGATCGCGCTCAGCGAGGAAACGCACTTCTCGAACGGCCAGATCCTGGCCACCCCCCTGCTGGGCTCTGCGAGCGCCCTCGGCCTCGCCTCCGACGCGAGCGAGTCGGCGGACCAGGCCGAGGCCCTGCTCGAGCACCTGCAGGGACCCGGGGCCGGTCGCCTGCCGGACCTCACCCCTGTCGTGCTCGTCGTGCCGGGCGCCCGGGGGGGCGCGAGCCCGCTGCTGGGCTGGAGCGGCCGCTGGTGAAGAGGCGGGAACTCGGGGCGAAGTGCTCCTTGGTTCCTGCGCGCCCTGATCGATCGCGTGCACCCGTCAGACACGTCGAGCTCGCAAGGGCGCGACCTCGGCAAGCGCCTCGTAGTCTCGATCTCGGTGGACGACCTCGACGTCGTGGGCAAGGGCGACCGCGGCGATGAGGCAGTCGGTAGAGGAGCGAGGCGTGATGCCGCGACGGCGAGCGCCTCGGTCGAGCGACGCAGCCTCGACGAAGCGACCCACACCGAGGTGTCGACAAGGAGCATCAGCCGGGTTGGCTCCCTCGCCGCATCTCGTCGAGATCTCCCTCCCAGAGGCCGGAGCCCCGCAGCTCGAGGATGCGCCGGGCCTCGTGCGGATGCCTTGACACCCAGGGGCCGTCCCCGGACGGTGCCGGGGTCTCGGGGGCGAGGTGCTCCATGGTTCCAGCGAGCTACGACCACATCATCGTCGGGGGGGGATCGGCCGGCTGCGTGCTGGCTCGCCGCCTGAGCGAGGATCCCTCCGTGCGGGTGCTGGTGCTGGAGGCCGGCGGCCACGACCACCGCCTCGACTTCCGCCTGCACATGCCGGCGGCGCTGACCTGGCCGCTGGCGAGCAAGACCTACAACTGGTGGTACGAGTCCGGCCCCGGGCCCCACATGGGCGGGCGGCGCGTCTACCAGCCCCGCGGCAGGGTCCTCGGCGGCTCGAGCTCGATCAACGGCATGATCTGGATCCGGGGCAACCCCCTGGACTTCGAGAAGTGGGCCTCGCTCGAGGGCCTCGAGGGCTGGGGCTACGCCCACGTCCTGCCTTACTTCAAGCGCCTCGAGGATCGCCTCGTCGGCGGCGACGCCTACCGGGGCACGGGCGGCCCCCTGCACCTGACCACCCCCGCGTGCGACAACCCCCTCTTCGACGCCTTCTTCGCGGCCGCCGAGCAGGCCGGCTACCCGCTGACAGACGACGTGAACGGCTACCAACAGGAGGGCTTCGGGCGCTTCGACCAGACCTGCTACCGGGGCCGCCGCTGGAGCGCCGCGCGGGCCTACCTGCACCCGGTCCAGAGCCGGCCCAACCTCGAGGTCCTGACCCGCGCGCTGGTGACCCGCGTCGTCCTCGAGGGCAAGCGCGCCGTCGGCGTCGAGGTGCGGCGCGGCCAGAGGACCGAGATCGTCCGCGGCGACGAGGTCCTCCTCTGCGGCGGGGCGATCAACTCCCCCCAGCTCCTCCAGCTCTCGGGCGTCGGCAACCCGGCCCTGCTCGAGCCCCTCGGCATCCCGGTCCACCACGCGCTCTGCGGTGTCGGCGAGGATCTGCAGGACCACCTCGAGGTCTACGTCCAGTACGGCTGCAAGCAGCCCGTGAGCCTCTACCCGGCGCTGAAGTGGTGGCGGCAGCCCTGGATCGGCGCGCGGTGGCTCTTCGGCCGGAGCGGCATCGGCGCCTCGAACCACTTCGAGGCCGGCGGCTTCATCCGCGGCAACGAGCGTGTGGCGTACCCCAACCTGCAGTACCACTTCCTTCCTATCGCGATCCGCTACGACGGCTCGAGCGCGCGCGAGGGGCACGGCTACCAGGTCCACGTGGGGCCGATGAATACCGACGTCCGCGGCCATGTGCACATCACCTCCGCCGACCCGGCCGTCCATCCGGAGGTGATCTTCAACTACCTGGGCACCGACACCGAGAGGCGCGAGTGGGTCGAGGCGATCCGCGCCACCCGCCACATCATGACCCAGCCCGCCCTCGACCCCTTCCGGGACGGTGAGCTCGCGCCGGGGCCCGAGGTCCAGACCGACGAGCAGATCCTCGCTTTCATCCGGGCCGAGGGGGAGGGCGCCTACCACCCGAGCTGCCCCTGTCGCATGGGCTCGGACGCGGGGGCGGTCGTCGACGCCGACCTGAAGGTCCACGGCCTCGACGGGCTGCGGGTCGTCGACGCCTCGGTGATGCCGGCCATCACGAACGGCAACATCTACGCGCCGGTGCTGATGATCGCCGAGAAGGCCGCGGACATCATCCGCGGACACACGCCCCTCGAGCCCCTCCATGTGCCCTACTATCGAGCCCCACGGCCGGAGGGGGCCCCATGAGCGACCAGCCGCCGGCAGGGCGTACAGCGAAGCCGATGTTCATCGACGATACCTGGGTCGGCGCTCGCTCGGGGGCGACGCGCGGGGTCCTCGATCCAGCCACGGGCGCCGAGATCACCCGGGTCGCCGACGGCGATCGCGGCGACGCTCGGCGGGCGATCGCGGCGGCGCGGAGGGCCTTCGACGGGGGGCCGTGGCGCGAGACCTCGTGGGCGGACAGGGGCTCGCGCCTCGAAGCGCTCGGCGAAGCGGTCGCGGCCCACCGCGAGGAGCTCGCCGAGCTCGAGACCCTCGACACCGGCAAGACCCTCGAGGAGAGCCGCTGGGATATGGACGACGTCGCGGCGGTCTTCCGCTACTACGCCGGCCTGGCCCTGGCCGAGGCGCCCGAGGCGCTCGAGGCCCCGGATCCGAGGGGCAAGAGCATCCTGGTCCGCGAGGCGGTCGGCGTCGCGGGCCTCATCCTGCCTTGGAACTACCCACTCTTGCAGGCCTCGTGGAAGCTCGCGCCGGCCCTCGCGGCCGGCTGCGCGGTCGTGATGAAGCCCAGCGAGCTCACGCCCCTGTCGACCCTGCGGCTGACCGAGCTCATCGCCGCCACAGACCTCCCCTCCGGGGTGGTGAACACGGTGCTCGGCCCCGGCCCCAGCGTGGGCGCCGAGCTCGCCGAGAGCCACGACGTCGATCTGATCTCGTTCACGGGGGGTTCCATCACCGGGCGTGCCATCCAGCGGGCGGCCAGCGCCAACCTGAAGCGCGTCGCGCTGGAGCTCGGTGGCAACAGCCCCCACATCGTCTTCGAGGACGCCGATCTCGACGTCGCGGTGGACTACGCGATGAACGCGGTGCTCTTCCACGCGGGGCAGATCTGCTCCGCGGGCGCCCGGCTGATGCTCCACGAGGCCATCCACGACCGCTTCGTCGAGGAGCTCGCGACGCGGATGCGCCGGATCCAACTCGGCGACGGTCGCTCGCCGGAGACCCAGATGGGCCCGCTCATCTCCGCGACCCACCGCGACAAGGTGGCGGCCTACGTGGACGGGGCGCGCGAAGAGGGCGCGGTGCTCGTCCTCGGCGGCGCCCGGCCCGACGCGCGAGCGCTGCAGGCCGGGTTCTTCTACGAGCCCACGCTCCTGACCGGGTGCTCCGAGGCGATGCGCGTCGTGCGCGAGGAGGTCTTCGGGCCCGTCATCACAGTGGAGCGCTTCGCGACGGAGTCGGAGGCCGTCGCCCGCGCCAACGACACGGTGTCCGGGCTCTCCGCGGGCTTCTGGACGCGCGACGAGGCGCGCATCGAGCGTGTCTCGCGAGCGCTTCGCTTCGGCACGGTGTGGGTCAACGACTACAACGTCTACTTCCCGGCCGCGCCGTGGGGCGGCTTGAAGCAGTCGGGGATCGGGCGAGAGCTCGGCCGGGCCGGGCTCGACGAGTTCACGGAGCTCAAGCACGTCTACCGGAACACGGCGCCGGCTCCCCTCGGCTGGTTCGACGGTCCGGGGCCGTGAGGGGCCTTAGCGACGGGGTCGAGGCTTTCCTCTTCGATATGGACGGCACGCTCCTCGACTCGGAGTGCCTCACCGAGGCGGCGGTCAGGGGGCTCCTCGCCGCGCGCGGGTTCGAGGTCGAGCTCGACTACACCACCTTCCACGGCATCACCTGGCGCTCGATCGCCGCGATGCTGCGAGAGGCCGAGCCGGCGCTCGGAGGCCTGCCCCTCGACCAGGAGCTCGAGGCCCGCTTCCACCACGCGCTCGTCGAGACCGCGCCTCCGATGATCCCGGGGGCCGCGGAGGCCGTGGTGGCGGCGGCCCGGCGGGGCCGCGCCGCGCTCGTGACCTCCAGCGATCGCGCGAGCGCGGAGCACGTCGTGGCCCGCCTCGAGCTCGGGGCACACCTCACCACGCTGGTGTGCGCAGAGGACGTCACGCGCTCGAAGCCTGCTCCAGACTGCTTCGTCGCCGCGGCGACCCGCCTCGGTGTCGAATCCGCGCGCTGTCTGGTATTCGAGGATAGCGAGGCGGGGCTGCTGGCGGCACGGGCCGCCGGGATGCGGACCGTGGCCATCGGGGGGCGGCGGGAGCCGGCGGACCTCGCGGTGGACGACTTCACCCAGCTCCCCCCTGGGTTCTTCCGAGAGGCTGAGTGACCGAACCCGCTGCCCACGATCCCGCCACGATGGACAAGATCCGCGTCTGGCGGGTGCGCATCCTGGCGACGACCTGGCTCTCCTACGCGGGCTTCTACTTCTGCCGGAAGAACTTCTTCATCGCGAAGTCGTCGATCCTGCAGTCGCTCCAGATCGACAAGAGCGACCTGGCCCATATCGTCACCGCGTACCTCTTCGCCTACATGCTGGGGCAATTCCTGACGGCGTTCTGGAGCCGGCGGGTCGCCGCCCGCCGCCTCCTGTTGACCGGCATGGCGGTCAGCGTCGGGTGCAACGTCGTCTTCGGCTTCAGCTACCTGTCCGGGCCCGCGGGGTATTGGCCGCTGCTCTGCTTCATGGTCATCAACGGCTTCGCGCAGGCGACGGGGTGGCCGGGCAACGTCGGCGTCCTCGGCAACTGGTTGCCGCGCCAGAGCCGCGGGAAGACCATGGCGCTCTGGGCGACCTGCTACCAGCTCGGCAGCCTGCTCGCGAAGGCGTTCGCGGCCTTCATGCTGGCGGTGGCGAGCGCCGCGTGGTCGTTCTGGGGCGCGGCGATCATCCTCTTCGCCGTCTGGCTCATCTTCTACGCGCTCGAGAGGGACGATCCGAGCGACGTGGGGCTACCGGAGCTGGTCGAGGAGGTCGAGATCGAGGTGCCGGCGGGCGAGGCCGAGGCGCTCGCCAGCAACGGCTGGACCCGCCCGGTGCTCTTCAGCGTCGTCTCGATGGGCGCCTGCTACTTCGTCTTCAAGTTCCTGCGCTATGCGCTCGATAGCTGGTCCCCGCTCGCGCTCGAGGAGCTCTTCGGGCTCACCGGGGCCGAGGCCGGCTACATCTCCACGAGCTTCGACTGGCTCGGCTTCGTCGGGGTGCTCGTGGCGGGCTGGGCGTCCGACCGCTTCTTCGGCGGGCGGCGCTACCAGGTCATCCTCCTGATGAGCATCGGGATGTCCCTGGGGTTCTTCCTCCTGGCTTTCGTCGGCGTCCAGTCGCCCTGGCTCTTCGGCATCTCGATCTCCCTGTGCGGCTTCATGCTCATGGGCCCGGACTCGCTCCTCTCGGGCGTGGGCGCCATCGAGGTCGGCGGCCACAAGCAGGCCGTCGTCGCCGCCGGCATCATCAACGGGCTCGGCTCCATCGGACCTATCTTCCAGGAAGAGATGATCGGCTACGTGCTCGACCACCACGGCTACGACGCGAGCTTCTACCTGATGATCGTCGTCAGCCTGCTCGGCGTGGCCGGCACGCTCTACCTGGCCCACCGGTCGAGGACCGGGAAGTCCAGCCTGTAGGCCAGGGGGCTCGAGCTCCACTCTGGCCCCTGCGATCCCGGTATCCGTCAAACCCCTCGGTTGACGGATACTCCCCGAAGGCCCTTGTACCAGCAGCACCCACGGGCGCAGACCACGCCGTACGTGGAGCTCGAGGAGTACGCTCGGCGCGCCAACGAGGTCTTCGCCGGGACGCCCGGGACCCTCAACCCCAGTCCTACGACGGTGAGGGGCGCCAGCGAGAGCGCTACCTCGGGGGGCCGGTCGGGGAAGCGGAGGTCGAGGCGAGGGCGGCCGCTCTGCGAGAGCGAACCGCGGAGACCAAGGACCTCCAGCCCACGCTGAGGCTCCTCGGGCGCGAGGGCTTCGTCCTCGTGGACCGCCGCGCGTGGGCGACCCTGGCGGCCGTCCGCAACGCCGGGTTCTTCCGGGCCGGAGGGCTCCTCCTTCGGGCGTCCGGCGTTCCTTTCGTGGAGGTGCCCTTCCAACGCTACCTGCTCGCCGAGTCGCAGTGCGCCGCGCTCCTCTCGCGGTCTGGATGTGCTCAGGTCCGTATCCCGTTCCCGGAGCGCTGCGCTGTCCACAAGCTCGTGGTCTCCCAGCTCCGGCGGGGACGCTCAGCGAAGACGGGCCGAGACCTCGCCCAGGCCGCCGTCCTGCTCGCCGCCCTCGTCGATCTCCACCCCGGCGCCGTCGACGATGCGGTCCAGGCCGTCCCGGACCGGGCGAGGGCGCACGCACGCAGCGCGCTCCCCGCGCTCCCCGCGCTCCTCCCCCTCCTCGGCGGCGCAGCCGAAAGCGAAGTCGTTGGGGCCGTACGCGAAGTCGTGGCCGGGCAGCTCGGTGAAGACGTCCGTGAGGTCCGGGGTCCAGAGGTATGCGTCGCCGCAGCGATCGCCGAGGGCAGCCGGGCGGCTCACCCAGTCGGGGTGGCTCGTGCGCAGGTGGATGGCGCCGCCGAGGCCGGAGACGCACTCGTAGCGCACCTCGTCCGCGAGGGCGTAGAGGTCACCGGCGACGTCGGGGGGAAAGATGAACTCGGCGTCGGGATCGGCGCTCACGGCGAAGGGGGCGTCGGCCTGGGTGACGTGGGTGATGAGGGTCCAGCCGCCCTCGTCGGTGCTCATGTCGCACCAGACCTGAATCGCTGTGGGGGCGCCGCCGGTCGCCGGATCGATCCAGTAGGCGCCGGGCGCACAGGGCCCACCGCAGTCCGTCGCGAGCTCTCCGTGGTTCTTGATCCCGTCCTCGCAGGCGGCTGGGCAGAAGGTCATGGTGTCGTAGCGGGTCCAGCTCTCCGCGAAGCTCGTCCCGTCGCTCAGCGCGAAGGCGAACCACAGGGGCGGATGGTCCACCTCGAGAGTGTGCGAGGCGTAGGGCGTCCATCCGCCAACGCCGTCGTTCACGGAGAGCTCGAGAGACAGCCCGTTATTGGTGAAGCGGACGTGGAAGCTCTTCTGCTCGCCGCTGGTGATGCCGCCGACGGCCTCCTCGACGAAGCGGCTGATGGCGCTCATCACGCCCGGCGACGCGGGCGCGGTCATGAAGAGCGCGCCGTCGACCACGGTGGGGTCGTGGTGGTAGCCGG
>CAZEHU010000109.1:0-7777 GCA_964511605.1 uncultured Myxococcales bacterium | reverse complement strand
TCTTGAAGGGGAGCTTATGCTGCGCGAGGCGCATGGCCTCGCGGGCCAGGTCCTCGGGCACCCCGTCGATCTCGTAGAGCATCATCCCGGGCTTGATGACGGCGACCCAGTACTCGGGGTTGCCCTTGCCCTTGCCCATACGGACCTCCTGGGGCTTCTGCGTGATGGGCTTGTCCGGGAAGACCCGGATCCAGACCTGGCCGCCGCGCTTGACGTGGCGGGTCATCGCGATACGAGCCGCCTCGATCTGCCGCGAGGTCAACCAGCCGCGACCGATGGCCTGCAGCCCATAGGAGCCAAAGGAGACCTCGGAGCCGCGGATCGCGGTGCCCCGATTCCTCCCCTTCATCTGCTTACGATGCTTGATGCGCTTGGGTGCGAGCATGCTGCTTCTCCCTCGAACTCCTCAGAATGGGCCGGGTGGGAAGGCGGCGCCTAGGCGCGCGTCTTCCGCTCCCGCAGCACGTCGCCCTTGTAGATCCAGCACTGCACGCCGATGGCGCCGTACGTGGTCCGGGAGACGGCGAAGCCGTAGTCGATGTCAGCCCGCAGGGTGTGCAGGGGCACGCGGCCCTCGCGGTACCACTCGCGGCGGCCCATGTCGGCGCCGCCGAGGCGGCCGCCGGCGTTGAGGCGGATGCCCTTGGCGCCGAACTTCATGGCGGTCTGGACCGACTTCTTCATCGCGCGCCGGAAGCTGACGCGGCGCTCGAACTGGGTGGCGACGTTCTCGGCGACCATCTGGGCGTCGAGCTCGGCCTTCCGGACCTCGTGGATGTTGAGGTAGACCTTGGACCCGACCAGCTTCTGGATCCGGCCCTTGAGCTCCTCGGCCCCCTGGCCCTTCTTGCCGATGATGATGCCCGGGCGCGCCGTATGCACGTTGACGGTGCACTTGGTCGAAGAGCGCTCGATGATGACCCGGCTGATACCCGCGTGGCCCATCTTGTCCTTGATGAGCTTGCGGATCGCGAGGTCCTCGTGGAGCCAGCGAGCGTAGTTCTTGTCGGAGTACCAGCGCGAGTCCCAGGTGCGGGTCACGCCGATACGGAATCCGATGGGATGGACTTTCTGACCCACGGCTCTACTCCTCGTCGTCGTAGGACGCCACGACGACCGTGACGTGGCTCGTCTTCTTCTGGATGCGCGTGGCGCGGCCCATAGCCCGCGGCTGCCAGCGCTTGAGCGTGGGGCCCTGATCAGCCCACGCCGACTTGACGAAGAGCTCCGAGGGCTCGACGCCGCCGAACTTCTGATCCGCATTGGCCACGGCGCTCGCGAGGAGCTTGTGGACCACCTGGGAGGCGCGTCGATCGGAGTGCTGGAGCCTCGCGAGGGCGAGGCCTACCGGCTCATCACGGATCGCATCGAGCACGACGCGCACCTTGCGGGGCGCCATGCGCAGGTACCGGAGCTTGGCAGAGGCCTGCATCGTCCTTCCTCCTAGCGACGCTTCCGGTCGGCCGCGTGGCCGTGGAAGGTGCGGGTGGGGGAGAACTCACCGAGCTTGTGGCCGACCATGTTCTCGGTCACGAAGACCGGGAGGAACTTGCGGCCGTTGTGGACCGCGATGGTCAGGCCGACCATGTCGGGGAAGATCGTGGACCGGCGGCTCCAGGTCTTGATGACCTTGCGGCTGTTGGTCCTGACGGCCTCGTCGACCTTCTTCATCAGGTGATCGTCGATGAAGGGTCCCTTCTTGATGGAGCGGGGCATCGCGCTTCCCCCTACGGACGGCGACGACGGACGATGAACCGATCCGTCTTCTTATTGTTACGGGTCCTCTTGCCCTTGGTGGGCACGCCCCAGGGCGTGACCGGGTGGCGGCCGCCGGAGGTCCGGCCCTCGCCGCCGCCATGCGGGTGATCGACGGGGTTCATCACCACGCCGCGCACCTTCGGGCGCTTGCCGAGCCAGCGGCTCTTGCCGGCCTTGCCATGCTTGATCTGCTGGTGCTGCGAGTTGCCCACCACGCCGACGGTGGCGCGGCAGGTGGCGAGGACCTTGCGGAGCTCACCGGAGGGGAGGCGGAGGGAGGCGTACTTGCCCTCCTTCGCCATGAGCTGGGCGCTGCAGCCGGCGCCACGGACGAGCTGACCACCCTTGCGGGGGCGGAGCTCGACGTTGTGGATCTGGGTACCGGTCGGGATCACCTCGAGGGGCAGCGAGTTGCCCGGCTGGATGTCCGCGTTCCGGCTCGAGATGACCGTATCCCCCACGCCGAGCTTGGCGGGGCAGAGGATGTAGCGCTTCTCACCGTCCGCGTAGTGCAGCAGAGCGAGGCGGGCGCCACGGTTGGGGTCGTACTCGATGTGCGCGACAGTGGCGGGCACGCCGATCTTGTCACGCTTGAAGTCGACCACGCGGTAGCGGCGCTTGTGGCCACCGCCCATGCGGCGCTGGGTGATCCGGCCGTTGTTGTTGCGACCGCCCGTCTTCTTGACCGGCGCGAGCAGGCTGCGCTCGGGCTCGGCGCGGGTGATCTCCCCGAAGTCGTGGCCGCTCATGTCGCGGCGGCCCGGGCTCGTGGGTTTGAAACGCTTGATGGCCATGGCGCTAGACCCCCTCGAAGATGTCGATGGTGTCCTCCGGGCGGAGGGTCACGACGGCCTTCTTCCAGTTGGGCTTCTTGCCGAAGCCGCGCCGGAAGCGCTTCTTCTTGCCGTGCATGATCATCGTCGACACGTCGAGGACCCCGACGTTGAAGATCGACTCGACCGCGTGGCGGATCTGGATCTTGTTCGCGTCGACGTCCACCTCGAAGACGTAGCGCCCATCCTCCTCCCGGAGGTGGTTGGTCTTCTCGGTGATGATCGGGCGCTTGATGATGCTGTGGACGTCCATGATCAGGCCCCCAGCCGGGTCTGGATCGCCTCGACGGCCGCCTTGGTCACCAACAGCGTGTCGTGGCGGAGGATGTCGTAGACGTTGAGGCCCGCGGCGTTCAGGTAGGAGGAGCGCGGCAGGTTGCGGGCGCTCTTGGACAAGGAGTCGTTGTCCCCGTCGATGATCAGGGCCTTGGAGACCTCGAAGCGGTCGAGGATCTCGGCGACCCGGCGGGTCTTGATCTCGGGCAGCTCGAAGCCCTCGAGGACCACCAGGCGGCCCTCCTGATGGCGGCGGCTGAGCGCGGCGCGCAGGGCCTTGGCGGCCACCTTCTTGTTGACCTTGAGCGAGAAGTCACGGACGCGGGGCCCGTGCACGACGCCGCCGCCCTTGTGGTGCACGGCCTGTTTCGAGCCCTGGCGCGCGCGGCCGGTGCCCTTCTGGCGCCACATCTTGGCGCGGGAGCCGTGGACCTCGCTCCGCTCCTTCACCTTGGCGGTGCCGGCGCGGCGGCTGGCGAGCTGGGCCCGGACCACCTCGTGGAAGAGGTGCTCGGAGACCTCGATGTCGAACACGTCGTCACGGAGATCGACGGTCCCCACCTTCTTGCGCTGGAGGTCGAAGACGTCGGCGGTAGCCATGTCCTTCTCCTTGCGGGGTCGCGCGCGGAGCAAACCGAGCGCGCGGACGAGAAGACCCTCGCGACCGGCCCGATCCGGGCGGCCAACAGGGGCTTCGGAGACAATGAATCTGAGGGGGTAGGTCGACCGCCCGGCGGGGAGCCTTCGGGGCGACCGGGGCTGCGGGTGCGCTCCCGGGGACAGTGGGGAGCGTCCTTCGCGGGCCCCGCTACCGGCTGCTGAAGAGGAAGGGCGCAGCCGAGGGGAGGGGAGTCAGGGGGATGTCAGGTCTTGATCTCGACGTCGACGCCAGCCGACAGGTCGAGCTTCATGAGAGCGTCCAGGGTAGCCTGGGTGGGCTCGATGATGTCGATGAGCCGCTTGTGGGTGCGGATCTCGAACTGCTCACGGCTCTTCTTGTCCACGTGGGGACCACGGAGGACCGTGTAGCGGCTGATCCTGGTCGGCAGCGGCACGGGCCCCGCGGTGTGGGCGCCGGTGCGGCGGACGGTCTCGATGATCTCGCTCGCCGACTGGTCGAGGAGCTTGTAATCGTAGGCCTTGAGCCGAATGCGAATCTTGCTGGCCATGGTGGCCCTCCCGAGCCTCGCCGCTACCCCGAGGAGACCCCCCGGCAGCGCGGCCGCAGGGTTGTACGGATGGCCCCTGGGACTGTCAAGGGAGAAGATCCCTTCTCGGAGAGCCAGGCCTCGAGCCTGTGGCCGAAGAGGCGATAGAGGCCGCTGCCTGCCAGCATGCCGGCGACCGTGAAGAGCGCCAGCCATCGACCCTCGCCGAGCTGGGCGAGGCCGGTGCCGGGGCAGGTCCCGGTCAGGGCCCAGCCGGCGCCGAAGAGGGCGGAGCCGAGGGCCAGGCCCGGCTTCAGCGGCTTCGGGCGGATCGTGGGGGCCGAGCGCCCGGCCTCCGCCTGGCGACGAAACCAGGCGAGCCCGGACCCCGCCACCACCACCGCGACGCCAATGACCCCCATCAGGTGGAGGTCGTCGAGCAGGAACATGCCGGCGATCGCGTCGAAGTCGGTGGCGCCGACCCGCGAGAGCAGGAAGCCGAAGAGGAGGCCAAAGCCACCGAAGAGGACAGAGGTGCGCATGATCATCCCGCCGCTGCGCCGAGGAGGAGGTGGGTGACGGCCACGCCGGTGACCATGAAGATCGCCGTGGCAGCGATGGAGGAGCGCGCCATCTGCGCGACGCCGACGATGCCGTGGCCGGAGGTGCAGCCTCCGGCCAGGCGGGCGCCGAAGCCGAGGAGCAGCCCACCGCCGGTGAAGACGAGGGCCTTGGTCCCGAGCGAGGCGCTGACGAGGGTGTCGAACATGCCCATGGCCACCGTGGGGACGGGGCCGCCGGCGGCGAGGGCCGCGAGCAGCCCACCGCCAACGATGCCCACCAGGAAGGGGATCCTCCAGGAGCGCCGGGCCTCCGCGTCGAAGGGCAGGGCACAAGCATCGTAGTAGCCGGTCGAGACCCCGAGGGCCTTGCCGGTCGCGCGGAGGAAGACCAGGACGAAGGCCCCGATCGCGAGGCCACCCGCCCAGAAGGGCCAACGCTCGACGAGGAGGATCGCGAGGGCGTCGTCCGGGGCCTCCTTCAAGCCGATGGCCGAGGCCATCACGAGGACGAAGACGCCGAAGGACCTCTTGAGGGTCGCCGGATCGAGGCGCTGGGCGCCCCAGGCCCCGGCGAAGGAGCCGGCCACGGCGAAGGCCGAGATCCAGCCGATGAGCTCGTAGTCTACGGCCACGTGGGCAGCGTGCCCGGAGAAGCCGGCGAAGGACTTCATCGCGATGATGAGGGTCGAGGTGCCCACGGCCTCGCGCATGCCGAGCCCCGCGAAGAGGACGAGGGCCGGCACCACCAGGAAGCCCCCGCCCGCGCCGACGAGCCCGGTGGCCGCGCCGACGACGAGGCCATCGATGGCGATCTTCGGGAGGGAGGGCGGGCGCGGCTCGGGGGGCGACCGCTCGGACCGGCGTCCGCGCAGCATCGCGAGGCCGGCTGCGATCATCATAGCGACGAAGAGGAGGAGCAGGGTGGTCCCCTCGAAGACCGCGGCTGCGCGGCCGCCTGCGTAGGCCCCGGCCATCGCGAAGGCCCCGAAGGTAGCGCCCATCCGCCAGCGTACGTGTCCCGTGCGCGCGTGCTGCGCCACGCAGGCGAGGCTGGTGATGCCGACGATGAGCAGGGAGGAGGCGATGGCCTCGCGCGCGCCCGCGCCCGTGGCGTACAGGAGGATCGGCACCGCGAGGATCGAGCCGCCCCCGCCGAAGAGGCCGAGGGTCAGCCCCATCAAGGAAGCGAGGAGGGCGGAGAGGGCGAGCACCTCAGCCTCCCTCGATCCGGCGATCGAGCCGGGGCCCACAGGCCTCGCTGCCGCGAGGACCAAGATCCGCCACGCAGACCGGCTGCCCCTCGGCCCGCCAGGCGTCCATGCCCCCGGCGAGGTTGTAGACCGCCTCGAAGCCCTCGGCGACGAGGAGCTCGCAGGCGGCGGCGGCGCGCCGCCCGGAGCGGCAGATGACGAGGACCGGCCGGGCCCGATCCCAGCGATCGAGCGCGCCGGCGAGGGTGCCGAGCGGGACGAGCTCGCTGCCCTCGAGGTGCCCCTGCTCCCCGTGGAACTCATGGGCCTCGCGCACGTCCACCAGGCGCGCATCGGCCGGGGGCCCCGCGCCCACCTCCGCGGGGGCGAGGTCGCGCCATGCCCGGCCCTGCCGCTCGAGCCCGCGGGACCAGGGGTGGCGGGCGACGCTGCCCAGGGAGGCGAGCATCAAGCGACCCTCCCGCAGGCCAGGTTCGCCGGCAGCGCCACCTCGAGGTAGCGCGGGTTCGGCAGGTCGAGGCCCGCCATGATCGAGATGAAGTCCTCCACGCCGATGGAGGCGTTCAGGCGAGGGTTGTGACGCTTCTCCTCGCCCACGGTGGAGCAGCAGTGCCCTCTGTAGTCGTGGCCGGGGTAGATGACCGTGTCGTCGGGCAGGCTGAAGATGCGCTCGTGCACGGAACGATAGAGGGTGTGGGCGTCTCCCTGCTGGAAGTCCGTGCGCCCGCAGCCGCGGATGAAGAGGGCGTCACCGGTGAACGCCAGCGTGCGCTCCTCGTCGCGGGCGACGAAGGTGAGGCAGCCCGCCGTATGCCCGGGGGTCGCACGCACCTCGACGGCGTGGGCCCCGAGGGTGATCTCGGCGCCCTCGTCGACGGGGAGGTCGGCACAGTCGGCGCCGGCGCGGGCCGAGACCACGGAGCGGGAGCCGAGGCGCTCGCGGAGCTCGCCGGAGCCGGTGACGTGATCCGCGTGGACGTGGGTCTCCAGGGTGTACTTCAGCTCCAGGCCCAGCTCGACGAGCAGCGCGGTGTCGCGCTCGACCTGCTCGAGCACTGGATCGATGAGGAGCGCCTCGCGGCTCGTGGGATCGGCGAGCAGGTAGGTGTAGGTGCAGGTGTCGGGATCGAAGAGCTGACGGAAGATCATGGGGTCTCCTGGGGCGTGGGGGCCTCTTGGTGGGCGCCTCGTCCCTTGGCAGCAAGCGTGCCAACTCCCATCGAACAACCGGTGTAGCCATGATTCCGAGAACTTGTGGCGGTGAGGCGCCGCACATCGCCGAGGTTTGTGTTTCGTGTTGTTTCATGATGAACTCACCAGATGAAACACACCGAACCACCCATGAAACACCTGGGACCCCTCGAGCTCGCGACCTGGCTCGGCTCGGTCGGCCCGGAAGCCGCCTTCGCTGCGCTGGCCGAGAGCCTCGAGGAGGTCGCGATCTTCGCGGTCGACGGGGAGCAGAGGGTGCTCCACTGGAGCAAGGGGGCGGAGCGCCTCCTCGGCTTCCCTTCGAACGAGGTGCTGGGGGAGCACTGCCTGAAGGGCAACCGCTGCCGGGAGTGCATGATGGGCTGTGGCCTCGCGGACCAAGGACGGGTGCGGGACGTTCCGCTGGTGCTCTACCGGGCGGACGGCGAGGCGATCCGGGTGCGGAAGTCCGGCCAGGCCTTCTTCGATAGCGACGGCGTGTTCGCGGGCGGGCTCGAGATCCTGCGGCCGGACGCCGGGTCGACCGACGCCCTCGACGCGATCGCGCCACGCGACGAGGAGGGGGCCCGCGGCTTCCACGGCCTCTGGAGCACGGACCCGGCGATGCATGGCGTCTTCGAGATGGGCCGCAACGCTGCCCAGACCGATGCCTCGATCCTGGTGCGTGGCGAGAGCGGCACCGGGAAGGAGCTCCTCGCGCGCGCGATCCACGCGGAGAGCGCCCGCGCCGCGGGGCCCTTCCTGGCGGTGAACTGTGCCGCCCTGACGCCCAGCCT
>CAZEHU010000108.1:0-7794 GCA_964511605.1 uncultured Myxococcales bacterium | reverse complement strand
GCTCGGCCTCCGCGCCGTGGGCGGGACCCGAGATCCCTTTCGTGGACCGCGCCCTGTCGTCTGTGGGGCGAGCGCGCCGAGGTGCCCGGCTGTCGTCGACCGGCTACTCCAGCAGCTCCGCGAGGGCCTGCACGAGCTGCTCCTCCGTTCGCGCAGAGCATCTCCGGGCCACACCCTGGGGTCCACCCTCCGCAGCTTTTTCGGTAGTTTTGCAGGATCGACCGCGGGCCTGGTGGAACCTGGGGCCATGGGCGACGCGCACTACATGGTCCTCAGCGATCTCCACCTGACCGACGTGGAGGAGCACGGGGACGGCTGGAAGGCCCACAAGTCCTCCCGCTATGTCTTCGACGGGGCCTTCTCGGCTTGCCTCGCGGCGTTCGTCGAGCGCGCCGGCGGAGACGACACCCTCACCCTGGTGCTCAACGGAGACGTGATCGACTTCGATCTGGTCACGGCGACCCCCGTCGACCCGGGCTGGGGGGTCAGCCCACGGGAGCGCAAGGAGGGCCTGCGGCCCACCGCGGCCCGCTCCGCCTGGAAGCTCGAGCACGTCCTCGACCACCATCCGCGCTTCGTTCGCAGCGTCGCGGACTTCGTCGCCGGGGGGCATCAGCTCGTCTACGTGCTCGGAAACCACGATCGCGAGCTGCACTTCGACGAGGTCCAGGAGGTCTTCCTCCGGACCCTCGAGGCCGCGGGGGCGCAGGGCTTCGATCGGGAGCGGGTGCGCTTCGAGCCCTGGTTCTTCCACGTCCCGGGCCGCCTGCACGCCGAGCACGGCCAGCAGTACGACTACTACAACTCCTGGCAGGATCTCCTCGAACCCACGGTCGAGCTGGGCGGCGAGCGGCGCCTGGTCCTGCCGATGGGCAACCTGTCCAATCGTGTCCTGCTTGGAAGGATGGGCTTCTTCAACCCCCACGCCACCGACTACATCCTGGGCTTCTTCAGCTACGTCGCGCACTGGTCGAGGCACTACGCGCTGAGCCGGCGGAGCATCCTCCTCCCGTGGTTCCTCGGCAGCGTGCGGGTGCTCTTCGAGCTGATCTGGACCGAGCGCCGCGTGCGCGAGCAGCGGCGAGGGGATCGGGCGGCAGGCTTGCGCGCGGCCGCCCAGCGCCAGGGCCTGTCGCTGGCCGCGGTGCAGGACCTCGACCGGCGTGCCCGACCTCCCATCACCCACAACCTCTTCCGCGTCGTCCGGGAGTTCTGGCTCGATCGGCTGCTGCTGGCCCTCACCATGAGCGGGGCCACCGTCGCCCTCGCGCTATCCCCCATCCCCCTGTGGATCAAGCTGATGGTGCCGCTCAGCGCCTTCCCCCTGCTCTACCTGGTCTACGAGTGGCTGGCCCACGGCCAGACCGTCTCGGGAGCGGGTCACGGTATCGCCGCCGAGGCCGATGGGATCGCGCGAGCGCTCGGGGTCCGGGTGGTCACCTTCGGCCACTCCCACGAGCCGAAGATCACTCCCCTCCATCGCGGCGCGACCTTCGTGAATACCGGCACCTGGGCGCCGCTCACGGAGGAGGGTGCGCTGGTCCCGGGCTTTCGCAACTACCTCTGGCTGCGCTTCCGGGGCGAGGAGGTGGACCTCCACCTCGGCTCCTGGATGGAGGCCGGCGAGGAGCCCCGCTCGGAGGTCGCGCATCGAGCCCCGACCCTGGCCTCTTCAGCCCGCGACCGGCCCGGACGCTCGGAGGGTCGCGAGCCTGGCCTCGATGGCCGCCATGAAGGGATCCGCGTCGCAGAGGCGCTGTAGAGGATCGCCCCCCGGTGGGGCGGCCAGAGCGGACCCTACTCCTCCCAGGGATCGGAGCGAGCGATGATCGCTTCGCGGCCGGGGCCGACGCCGATGAGGCTCACGGGGATGCCGGTGCGGCTCTCGATGAACGAGACGTAGGCCCGGGCGGCGACGGGCAGCGACTCGAAGGTGCGGCAGCCCGTGATGTCCTCGGACCAGCCAGGCAGCTCTTCGTAGATCGGCTCGAGCGCCGCGACATCGGCGTCGTCGGAGGGCAGGCGATCGAGGATCGGCGGGTCGGCGGGGGTCGGGACGCTCCGGACTGCCGCGGCGACCGTCGTGGCCGCCGCGCTGCCCACCGGATCGCGGGGCAGGGTGTAGCCCACACCGAGCTTCAGGGTCGCGAGGCCGCTGAGCACGTCGAGCTTCATGAGCGCGAGCGAGGTGAAGCCGTTGAGCCGATGTGCCGAGCGCAGCGCGGCGAGATCGAGCCAGCCACAGCGCCGAGGGCGACCGGTGGTGGAGCCGAACTCCAGCCCTACCTTACGGAGGCGCTCGGCCACCTCGCCCTCGAGCTCGGTCGGGAAGGGGCCGGAGCCCACCCGCGTCGCGTAGGCCTTGGCGATGCCGAGCACGTGGCCGAGGCTGCCGGGGGGCACCCCGATGCCGGTGGTCACCGCGCCCGCCAGGGTCGAGGAGGAGGTCACGAAGGGATAGGTGCCATGGAGCACGTCGAGGAGCGTTCCCTGGGCGCCCTCGAAGAGGATCTCGTCCCCGGCGGCGAGGGCGTCACGGACCCGATCCTCGGCCTCGCCGAGCCAAGGCGCGATGCGATCGCCGAGGGCGAGGAGCTCGTCCATCAGCGGCCCCCTGGCCACGGGCTCGGCGCCGAGCCAGGTGAGCGTGGCGTTGCGCTCGTCGAGCACGCGGTCGAGGCGCTCGCCGAGCCGATCCCGGTCGGTCAGGTCCCCGAGACGGACCGCACGGCGCGAGGCCACGTCCTCGTAGGCCGGCCCGATGCCGCGCCCGGTGGTGCCGATCTTGCGGCCCGCCAGGCGGCTCTCGCGCGCCTGATCGATCGACCGGTGGTAGGGCATGATCACCGCAGCCCGGCGCGAGAGCACGAGGTGCTCCGGGCTGGGGCGGAAGCCCTTGGACGCGAGGCTGTCGAGCTCCCTGCAGAGGACCTCCGGATCCACCACGACACCCTGGGCCACGACGTTGATGACGCCAGGCTGCAGCACCCCGGACGGGATGAGGTGGACGACCGTCTTCTCGCCGCCCACCACGAGGGTATGGCCGGCGTTGTTGCCCCCCTGGTAGCGCACGACCATCCGCGCCTTCTCGGCGAGCAGATCGACGATCTTGCCCTTGCCCTCATCGCCCCACTGGGCGCCCACGATCACGACGGAAGCCATCGATCCCTCCGAGCAGCCGCAGGCGCGGCTGCGGCAACGCTATCTCGAGCAGCCGCGGGCGCGGCTGCGGCAACGGCATCCGCGGCAAAGGGTTTCACAGGAGCAGCTCGTGGGCCATCCTGGCCCTCGGGCTGCGGAAGTACCACTGGGGCGAGTAGAGCCGGAAGTTCGTCACCCGGCTCGTATAGACACAGGCGTACTTCTCCACCTGCTCGCCGAAGGCGCTGCGCTCCGCCCGATCCCGGAAGAGGAAGCCCCAGTGCGGGTTGAAGGCGTCCGCCACCTCTCGCTGCACCCGGGCGATCTCGCGGACCAGGAAGCGCACCTCATCCCTCAGCGCCTTGTCCCGCTCCCCATCGAGGGCGAGAGCGGCCCGCTCGAGATCGAGCTGGGCGCGCCGGAGCTCCAGCTCGTCGAGGTCGGAGAGCTTGGAGCGATGGGCCTGCAGCCCGGCCAGCTCGTCCTCCATCTCCTGGACGACCATCGCCGTGCGCCAGTGGGTGTGGATCTTCGAGCGCAGGATGTCCCCGTAGATGTGGTCCCCGACGTAGAGCACGTCGTCGCCCATCATCCCGGTCAGCCGGGCCAGCTTCAGGAAGTTGCCGCCGGTATACACCCGACCGCGGCGGAGCTCGGTGGTCACACGATCGGTCTCCGAGCCGCCGGGCTCCACCTCGAGGAAGGGGGCATCCGAGCTGAAGAAGGCCGGCTTGCAGGCACGGGTCAGCACGAAGTCGAAGTAGTCCTGCCATCGATCGTAGCCCTTGTAGCGGCCGTCGAGCAGCAGGCCCATCACCGCCTCCGTATAGTGAGGCTCCGAGTTGGTGAGGATGAAGAGCTTCTTGCCCGCCGAGCGGAAGCGATGGAGCGTCTCCGGGAGCGCTGGATCCGGTGCGATGTAGCGCTCGAGGTCGGACTGCAAGACCGCCTTCAGGGTGCCGTCCCGGTGCAGGCTGTCCATCGCATTGCGCAGATCGCGCCAGAGCTTGTCCCAGGTGGGTCGGGACGCCTCCTCCTCGAAGTGATCGACGAGCTGCGCGTAGAGGCTGATCTCCGGAAGCGAGAAGAGCGTATCCACCATCACCATGTCGGAGTCGGCGGGCGAGACCTTCTTGTTGGTATAGCGATGGCGCCGGATCTCGGGATCGAGGGGACCCGGCCCATGCCATACACGCCCGACGAAGCGGTGGGCGTCCATCTTGAGGATGTCGCCGTGCTTCATGGCCACCGCGAGACCGCGGATGGCGAAGTCCGGGTCATAGCGGCAGGCGAGCACGTCCCGGGGGTAGCCCCAGACCTCCACCAATCGATGGAGCACCATCTCCGCCTGCAGGTGCTCGATGTCCTGGGTATAGCGGGCCAGGGTGTAGTCCATGTCGAAGCCGACGACGCGGATCCGATCCATGCGCAGGTTGCGGTTGCAGTAGATCCGGCGCGGGTAGGGCACGCGCTCCTGGGCGAGCTCGATCATGGATCGGCGCCGGGCTGGCGCTCTGGGGCGGCGGCCGCGAAGGCCTCGTTCGCCCGAGCGGCGGCGTCGACCCGCTCGAGGGTCGGATAGCGCGCCATGTCGAGCTCGAAGCGGCGGGCGTTGTAGACCTGGGGCACCAGCAGCACGTCCGCGAGGGTGATGTCGTCCCCGAAGGCATGGGCTCCGGCGGTGCGTGCCATCAGGGCCTCGAGGCCCACGAAGCCACGCTCGATCCAGTAGGCGGCCCACTGGATGGTCGCCGGCCGCTCGAGGCCGTGGTCGACCGCCAGCTTCTTGATGACCTTCAGGTTCTGGAGAGGCTGGATCGACGCGTTGACCGCCTCGACGAGCTGGCGGACCCGTGCGCGGTCGACGGGCTCGGCGGGCAGGAGGGGCGGCTCCGGGTGGACCTCCTCCAGGTACTCCAGGATGGCCACCGACTGGGCGAGGCGCGTGGGCTCGCCGCCCCCTGCCGGGAGCTCCAGGCAGGGCACCTCGCTCATCGGGTTCAGGGCCCGATAGGGCTCCTGGTAGTGCTCGCCACCGTCCCGCACCAGGTGCACGGGGCGGTTCGCGTACTCGAGGCCCTTGAGGTTCAGGGCGATGCGCACGCGATAGGTCGCGCTCGAGCGCCAGTAGCCGTAAAGGGTGTACGCCATTCGCAGAGTCCCCGGAGAGGTGGGCGCTTACCTGGCCCAGGCGACGACACGCTGCTCGATGGCGCCGAAGAGGCTCTCGCCATCTTCGCCCCGCATCTCGATGCGCACCGTATCGCCGAACTGCATGAAGGGCGTGATGAACGCGCCGGTCTCGATCTTCTCGATCGTGCGCTTCTCGGCGATACAGCAGCTCCCTTTGGAGCGATCGGCATTGGAGATGGTGCCGGAGCCCAGCACCGTCCCGGCGCCGAGGGGGCGGGTCTGGGCTACGTGCTCGAGGAGGCGCGGGAAGGAGAACTGCATCTGAGGGCCGGCCTCCGGGCTGCCGAACCAGTCGCCGTTCCAGTGCACGGTCAGGGGCCGCCACACCTTGCCCTCCCGCCAGCTCTCGCCGAGCTCGTCGGGGGTGAGGGCGAAGGGGCTCATCGCGCTCGGGGGCTTGGAGACGTAGAAGCCGAAGCTCTTGCGGAGCTCCGAGGGGATCAGCATGCAAAGAGAGACGTCGTTGAGCAGCACCAGCAGCTTGATGTGCTCTGCCGCGTCCTCGGTGGAGGTGTGGTAGGGCACATCGTCGGTGATGACGCCGATCACCGCCTCGAAGTCGATGCCCCAGGCGGCGTCCTTGTGCACGATGTCCTCGGTGGGGCCGAGGAAGCGGTCGCTCGAGCCCTGGTAGACCAGGGGATCGGAGCGGAAGGACTCCGGCATCTCGGCGCCGCGGGCTCGGCGCACCAGCTCGATGTGGTCCAGGTAGGCCGAGCCGTCGACGAAGTGGTAGGCGCGCGGCAGCGGCGCGCGGAGCTTGCGCACGTCCACGTCGAAGGGCTCGTGGCCGCCGTGACCCTCGCCGGACTGCAGCGCCGCGAAGCGCTCCTCGAGGCGGCCGGAGAGCGCGGCCCACTGGTCGAGCGCGGCCTGCAGCGTCGGGGCGATGTCCTGAGCGCGCAGGGCGCGCCGCCCGTCGCGGGACACGACGAGCAGGGTGCCGTCGCGGCCGCCGTCGTCGAGGGTGGCGAGCTTCATGGGGGACCTCCGTCCGGGCGCAGCGCCTTCGTAGCCCGGGGGCCGGGGCGAGGCAAGGGAGACCCGGAGGGAAGGGACCCAGGCCCTCGCCCTGTTGGACTGGCGTGCAACGCTTGACCTGTCCCGCCGCTCGCCGTCCCATGCTCTCGGTGAGAGCACGCGGACCAGGGAGGCAGGCGCGGACCCGGCGACTGGTGCTGGGATGCGCCTTGGGGCTGGCCCTGCTTCCGGCCACGGCCCTCGCAGGCGACGAGGTGAGCACCACCGAGGACGGCCGGATCCTGCACCGCCGCCTGCCGCCCCCGCCCGGCTCCAGTGGGGGGGTGCCGGTCTTCGTCTACGACCCCAAGCGCGGCGGGACCCTGCCCGCGGAGTTCCTTCGAGACGGCCTGCGCATGCCGATGCCGATGGTGGCCAACGACGAGGAGGAGTCGCCGGCGGAGGTGGTCTACTCGGAGCACGGTGTGAAGAGCGCGTCCGGCGAGCACGACGAGGCCGTCGCCTCCGCCGGGGCGGCCGGGCGGCCGGGTCCGAGGGCGCCCGGGGAGTCCGGGGGCGGCGCGGAGCCGGGAGAGCCCGGCGCACCGGGAGCCGGGGCCGGGGCGAGCGACATCACCTTCGACCCGCGGGGGACCCTGGGCAGCACGGCCAGCCCCGATCGGGAGACCGAGATGGAGGGGACGCTCGGCTACCACGCGGTCTTCGACCCCAGCATCGTGCCTTTCAAGCGCAACCGCGCACTGAACGTGGTCCGCGAGGATGGCACCCTCGGCCTCGAGGTGGGCCGCCTCGAGGAGGTGGAGCCGAGCGGCAACCACGTGGAGGCGGGCCGGGAGGTCTTCTGGGGCTCGGTGCTGCTGGACGCCCCGGCGGGCCAGACGGTCCCCCTGCCCTCCGTGGCGCCCTCCAGTCGTCTGCTGAGCTGGGAGGTGACGCCCGCTGCGCGCCTCCGCTTCTACCGGGACGAGGCCGACAACCTCTACGTGCGTGCGTCTCGCACCGGTCGCTATCGCCTGGTCTACCTGATGGACGCTCCCTCCCGCTGGTTCGGGCGTGAGCTCCCGCGGCGGGCACGCCTCCGCGACGTGCCGAGGCGGCTGCGGCCCACGGTGCCCCGGAAGCTCGCCGCCACCGCGCGCGAGGTGGCCAAGGAGCTCGGTATCCGCAGAGGGGACTCGTGGGCGACCGCGGTGGGTACCCTGGTGCGCTGGTTCCGCAGCTTCTCCCCGGGCGAGCCCCCGCCCTCGAGCGGGGACGTCTACCGGGACCTGGCCCTCGGCCTCAGGGGCATCTGCCGCCATCGGGTCTACGCCTTCGTGATCACGGCCCAGGCCCTCGGCATCCCAGCTCGCTACACGTTCAACGAGGCCCACGTCTTCGCCGAGGTCTACGTGCCGGGCCCCGGGGCCGGATGGCTGCGCATCGACCTCGGCGGCGGCGCCGAGCGGCTGGTGATCGAGGGCGGCGAGGACAAGGTCC